>NZ_JBJGXI010000009.1:0-119306 GCF_045635475.1 Radiobacillus sp. PE A8.2
TGAATTGTTTTTCAAATGGGTAAAGCAACATTTGGTCTTGAAAAAGCTGTATGGTAAAAGCCAAAATGCTGTATTCAACCAGATTTACATTGCAATGATTGTCTTCTGCTTAACGCTTTTAATGAAGCATAAATTAGGATATAGAGGCACATTACTGGAAATGATGAACTGGATTGGTGACTGCTGGTCCAAGAAACTTGAAATCTTTATTTCAGAATTAATCAAGGAACCAGATCGATCATCCGATGGTCGCCGAAAACTCTCTCACCAACGTATCTTTGAAGAAACCTTAGCGCAATATGAAACAGGGCATGTTTCTCATTTGAATGATCTGACTTACGATCCAATCAATTAAATAACTGTAAAAAAATGGATGAAGGACTACTTTTAAAGCCCTATTGTCCTTTTTTCTTAAAAATGAAAAATATTATATCTGAAAATTCAGTAAAATATATTGAGCACGAAAACTTGATGTTTGACATAACTATTTATATTTTATGCAACGCTAGTGTAATTTCCTATGCAAATAAAAAACCGGGCAAATGCCCGGCATACATTACGATTTAATAATCAGATGTACCTTGTTTCCCAGATACGATTTCTACGCCTGCACTTGCTCCGATACGAGTTGCGCCAGCTGCTATCATGTCTTCGGTAGCTTGAAGATCACGGACACCACCAGAAGCCTTCACACCTAGGTCAGGTCCAACAGTCTCACGCATTAATTTTATATCTTCTATCGTAGCGCCACCACCAGAAAAACCAGTTGACGTTTTAACATAGTCTGTTCCTGCTTGCTTAGCAAGCTGACATGCTTTCACTTTTTCTTCCTGTGTTAATAATGATGTTTCGATGATTACTTTTGTTAGTGCCTTGCCTTTTGCAGCATCCGTTACGGCTTTAATATCTTTTTCCACCGTATCGTAATCATTTGATTTTAATGCACCAACATTAATAACCATATCAACCTCGGTCGCACCATTTTTGATTGCCTGCTCTGTTTCAAAAGCTTTCACTTCTGAAGTAGTTGCACCCAATGGAAAGCCAATAACTGTGCACACTTTAACGTCTGACCCCTTGAGGCGATCGGCACAATATGCAACCCAATATGGATTTACACAGACTGAAGCAAATCCATGCTCCATCGCTTCATCTACGATCTGGTCAATTTTTTCTTTCGTTGTATCTGGTTTTAATTGTGTATGGTCAATATATTTTGCTAAATGTTTTGCCATATGTATGTCGTTCCCTTCCGTTTGTTCTCGTACCCCATAATAGCATGTTTGCCTACTGCTTTTCCAGTTTGCTATAAATCAGACGCAAAATTTTTTTCTTAATACATGGTAGTAACATTTCCACACCTGTATTTCGCGTTGCTTAGCTGCGTTTGCGACGCAAAAATTCCTTGCACCCTCGGTTTCGTGTCGCTTAGCCACGTTTGCGACGCAAAAATTCCTCTCACTCTCGATTTCGCGTCGCTTTGCCGCCCTTACGACGCAAAAATTCCTCTTACGCTCGATTTCGCGTCGTTTAGCCACGTTTGCGACGCAAAAATTCCTCTCGCTCTCAATTTCGTGTCGCTTAGCCGCACTTGCGACGCAAAAATTCCTCTCACTCTCGATTTCGCGTCGCTTAGCCGCACTTGCGACGCAAAAATTCCTCTCGCTCTCAATTTCGTGTCGCTTTGCCGCACTTGCGACGCAAAAATTCCTCTCGCTCTCGATTTCGCGTCGCTTTGCCGCACTTGCGACGCAAAAATTCCTCTCGCTCTCAATTTCGTGTCGCTTTGCCGCCCTTGCGACGCAAAAATTCCTCTCACGCTCGATTTCGCGTCGTTTAGCCACGTTTGCGACGCAAAAATCCCTCTCGCTCTCAATTTCGTGTCGCTTAGCCGCGTTTGCGACGCAAAAATCCCTCTCGCTCTCGATTTCGCGTCGCTTTGCCGCACTTGCGACGCAAAAATCCCTCTCGCTCTCGATTTCGCGTCACAAAACTGCCCTTAGACCAAAAAACCCAGCATTCGCTGGGTTTAAGAGGACATACGCACAGTTTCGGTTTGATTCGGCTCTTCCATCACTCGAACAAACTGTGCTTCGTTATATGGGTATCCTGCTTTCGTAATTTTGACACGAACGATTTTTCCTACCATATCTTCGGTTGCGTCTAATTTTACTTTTAAATAATTATCCGTGTAACCAACATAGACATTTTCTTCTTTTTCAAAGCGTTCTTCAGGAATCACTTCCAGTACTTCGCCTTCAAAGGTTGATGCATATTCTTTTGCTTGTTGGTTTGAAAGTTCGATTAATTGGTGCACTCGATCATTTTTTATATCGTCTTCTACTTGGTCCTGCATGCGAGCTGCCGGTGTACCAGTTCGTCTAGAGAATGGAAACACATGTAATTCCGAGAATCCAATTTCTTGGATAAAACGGTACGTTTCCTCAAATTCCTCGTCTGTCTCACCTGGGAATCCGACAATTACATCTGATGTAATTGCTAGACGAGGCAACGCTTTTTTCACTTTGTCCACTTTTTCTTTATAAAAAGCAGAAGAATATTTTCTTCGCATACGCTCTAACACAGAATCGGAACCCGATTGAAGTGGGATATGCAAATGACGCACAATCTTATTCGATTGATCCAGTACTTCGATTACTTCATCAGTAATTTGACTCGCTTCAATTGAAGAAATACGAATCCTTTTTAAGCCATCGACTTTCGTTTCTAAATCGCGTAATAAACGAGCAAAATTATAATCTTTTAAATCTTCTCCGTAGCCTGCAGTGTGAATGCCTGTTAACACAATTTCTTTATACCCGGCATCAACAAGCTGTTGCGCTTGCTGCACAACATTCTCAGGATCTCTGGAACGCAATAAACCACGTGACCATGGAATAATACAAAACGTGCAGAAATTATTGCAACCTTCTTGGATTTTCAAAGAAGCCCGCGTCCGATCTGTAAACGCAGGTACATCCATTTCCTCAAACTCACGGTTTTTCATAATATTCTTCACACCGTTAATCGGTTGACGCGTAACTTTATGATCTTCAATGTACTCAATCATCTTGCCACGATCTTGTGTTCCGACAACAACATCGACACCAGGTATTTCCATAATCTCACCTGGAGACGTTTGTGCATAACAACCAGTAACGCAAACAACTGCTTCTGGATTATTACGGACGGCACGACGTATCACTTGACGACTCTTTTTGTCACCTGTGTTCGTCACCGTGCACGTATTAATTACATAAACATCTGAGCCATGATCAAAATCTACTCGCTCATAGCCAGCATTCTTAAACTTCTGCCAGATACCTTCTGTTTCGTAATGGTTTACTTTACAACCTAATGTATGAAAAGCGACAGTAGGCATATTCGTCACCTCAATTCTTCAAAATGATACGAAATACTAGATAATAAATAAAGCGATGCAGTCTCTGTCCGAAGTATTCTAGGACCAAGACGCACGGATAGAAAACCAGCGTTTGTTAGTGCTTCAACCTCTTCCGCGTCAAAACCACCCTCAGGTCCAATACAAGCAAGCATCGACTGATTAAGACTAATGTCACCTAGTATATCACTCAGCTTACGGGCGTGCGCTGAACGAGCTTCTTCTTCGTAGGCAATTATTTTATAATCATATGCATCAGCCTGCTCTAGTAAAGCAGGAAATGAACTTATCGATTTTACTTCTGGAATAAGTGTGCGGTGTGACTGCTCACTAGCTTCTTTCACTATTCTTTCGTAGCGATCTAGCTTTTTAGCAGCTTTCTTTTCGTCCCATTTAACAATCGAACGTTTTGCTTGAAATGGCAAAAAAGCCGATGCGCCAAGCTCGGTCCCCTTTTGTAAAATATACTCTAATTTATCTCCTTTGGGAAGACCTTGAGCAATGGTTACATGAACTGGTAATTCAACCTGTTCATGTAACCATTGCTGCACGGTCACTGTAACTTGCTCATTTTCTGTATCTATTATGTTACAGCGTGCAGCTTTTCCGTCTGGATGATTGCAAATTAGTGTATCACCTGTCTCCATGCGCATTACACGAAGGATATGGTGTACATCACTGCCTGAAATAATAACTTTCGAATCGTCCTGCCAACCTGTCTGTGGAACAAAATAACGTTGCACCGAAAGCACCTGCTCCTTTACTTTTTCCTTGCGATAATCGAGATCCAGTCTTCCATTTGATTGACTTCCAAAATTTCAAATCCAGCTGAAATAAGTCCATCTTTTACTTGATCTTTTTTTGCTTTAATAATCCCAGAAGTAATAAACAATCCCCCAGGTTTTAAACAGCGAAACGCGTCCTTTTCAAAGCGCAGAATAATCTCCGCTAAAATATTCGAAACAATCAGATCAGCTTCAAAATCAACATTGTTGAGTAAATTATTTTGTTTCGATTGAATCTTACTATCGACCTTATTGATCTTTGCGTTTATGGTCGTTGTTTTGACAGCCACGTCATCTAAGTCATATGCAAAGACCTGTTCTGCTCCTAATAAAATCGAAGCAATACTTAACACACCAGAACCAGATCCTACATCAATAACCATATCACCTTTGGATACGAACCGTTCTAGAGCTTGGATGCTTAGCACCGTTGTAGGGTGTGTACCAGTACCAAAAGCCATACCAGGGTCAAGTTCTAAAATAATTTCATCACTTGAAACAGGCGTATAATCTTCCCAAGTTGGCGTAATTGTAAATTTCTCCGATATCTTCACAGGTTTATAGTACTTTTTCCAAGCAGTTGCCCACTCTTCTTCATTTACTTCACTTAGTGTAATTTGATTACTACCTAAATCGATATCATATAACAAGAGATTGTTAACAGCCTGCTTGATTTCGTCTACTGTTTCTCCCAAGAAACTGTTCATCGCAAGATACGCCTTTACATAAACACCTTCTTCAGGATAGTCCTCCGGATTTAATTCATAGATTTCACCGAATACAGACTCTCGTTCCTGAATTAGATCACTCGGATCCTCAATTACGACACCACTTGCTCCTGCTTCGTGTAAAATGTTTGAAATTGGCTCAATCGCCTCATTGGTGGTATGGATACAAATTTCAGACCACTTCAAAAGATCAACTCATTTCATTGGATTTTAAAGTTTACCATATAGAGATGAACAGGCTATTGCTATTCCCCTTTAAAAGCGCGTTTCACTTTTTGGAAAAAAGAGTCTTCATGTTCATTGGTAGGTTTATTACCGCTAATATCATTAAATTCGCGTAACAGATCTTTTTGACGATCAGTTAAATTAGAAGGCGTTACTACTCTAATCTTCACATGTTGATCTCCATGACCGTAACCCCGGACATTTGGTGCTCCTTTACCTTTGAGACGGAACGTTTTTCCTGTTTGCGTACCTGCTGGAATTTTTAACTTTACTCTTCCATGTACAGTTGGAATTTCAACTTCATCGCCTAAAGAAGCTTGTGTGAAGGTAAGCGGCATTTCACAATAGATATGGTCGCCATCACGTTGATAAAATTCATGTGGTCGAATTTGAATTACCACATACAAATCCCCCGCAGGGCCTCCGTTTGCCCCTGGCTCACCTTGCCCAGATACACGGATTTGTTGACCTTCATCAATACCCGCTGGAATTTGAATGTGAATTTTTTTGCGTTTTTTCACAGCACCTGCTCCACCACACGTGTTACATTTGTCTTCGATGATTTTTCCTGAACCTTGACAATGATGACATACACGTCTATTTACAACACGTCCAAATGGTGTATTTTGTTCAACATTCAACTGTCCAGAACCATTACAGTGGGAACACGTCTTCGGTTTTGTACCCGGCTTTGCACCAGAACCGTCACACGTATCACATTCTTCTTCTTTCGGTATTTCAATATCCGTTTCTTTACCAAAAATAGCTTCCTCAAAATCCATTGTCATCGTGTACTGCAGGTCAGCACCTTGTCTAGGTGCATTCGGATCTCTGCGTCTTCCTCCACCACCGAAGAACATATCAAAGATATCGCCAAAGCCACCAAAATCTTCTGCTCCACCACCAAAACCGCCGAAGCCTTGACTTTGTGGACCTGCATGACCGAATTGATCATATTGCGCACGTTTTTGTTCGTTACTTAACACTTCATATGCTTCTTTGACTTCTTTAAATTTATCAGCAGCATCTGCTTCTTTATTAACATCTGGATGAAACTTTCGTGCCAATTTTCGATACGACTTTTTAATTTCGTCTTTTGATGACTCTTTGGATACACCAAGAACATCATAATAATCCCGTTTACTCACTTGTCGATCACTCCCCGACTCTTGTTTTGCACAGACATAAATTTTATCATAACATTGAATCCGTTTTTTTAGCAACTAAGCCTATCTCATGATTACCTTGCATCGCTATTGCATCCCGATATACGGATTACTCCAACTATGTAGAGATGAAAATGGCTAAAATAAGTATTATGAACGTGCTAAATTCTTCTTCTACTGCCATAAAGCAGGCAAGTAGAGAAAAAAGTCAAAGTCAAGAGGATCCTGACTTTGACTTTTGATGTTAAAGCTACATATAAATTTGCATCTTACAACAAAGTAATACCAGACCTATCGATAGGCTGTATACACTTGTCATGGTAGTTGCATATTATTTCTTATCGTTGTCGTCTACCTCTTCATAGTCGGCGTCTACTACATCATCGCCTTCTTGATTAGCACCTTCAGCTCCACCTTGCGCTGCTTGTGCTTCTGCTGCTGCTTGCTCATAAAGCTTTACAGAAAGTGCTTGAACTTGCTCTTCAAGTGCTTCTTTCTTCGCTTTAATTTCATCAATGTCACCAGCTTCTATTGCTTTTTGAAGTTCTTCTTTCGCAGCTTCTGCTTTTTGCTTTTCTTCATCAGAAACCTTGTCACCAAGATCTTTCAACGTCTTATCTGTTGTAAAAATCATTTGATCCGCTTCATTACGAAGGTCGATTTCTTCACGACGCTTTTTATCTTCTTCAGCATTTTCTTCGGCGTCTCTTACCATTTTTTCTACTTCTTCGTCAGATAGACCAGAAGAAGATTTAATTGTAATCGACTGCTCTTTGTTTGTACCTAAATCTTTCGCACGTACGTTTACGATACCGTTAGCATCGATATCAAATGATACTTCAATTTGAGGTACTCCACGTGGTGCTGGTGGGATATCCGTTAATTGGAAACGTCCCATCGTTTTATTATCAGCTGCCATCTCACGCTCACCTTGCAGGACGTGGATATCAACGGCAGTTTGATTATCTGCAGCTGTAGAGAACACTTGTGAATGACTTGTTGGTATTGTCGTATTACGTTCAATTAATTTAGTCGTTACGCTACCCATTGTTTCAATACCAAGTGATAACGGTGTAACATCAAGAAGTACAACGTCTTTCACGTCACCTTGTAACACACCAGCTTGGATTGCTGCACCAAGTGCAACCACTTCATCAGGGTTAACACCTTTAGAAGGATCTTTACCAATTTCTTTTTTAATCGCTTCTTGAACAGCTGGTATACGCGTAGAACCACCAACAAGAATTACTTTATCAATTTCACTTGGAGACATGCTAGCATCTTTAAGAGCAGTACGAGTAGGACCCATAGTGCGTTCAACAAGATCACTAGATAATTCATCAAACTTCGCACGAGTTAAGTTCATTTCTAAGTGTAATGGACCAGCTTCTCCTGCTGTAATAAATGGTAGAGAGATTTGCGTTTGTGTTACTCCTGAAAGATCTTTTTTAGCTTTTTCAGCAGCATCTTTTAAACGCTGTAATGCCATTTTGTCTTTAGATAAATCAATACCATTTTCTTTTTTAAATTCAGCAACCATATGATCAATGATAACATGGTCAAAATCGTCACCACCAAGGCGGTTATCCCCAGCTGTAGCAACAACTTCAAACGTACCATCACCAATATCTAAGATGGATACATCAAATGTACCGCCACCTAGGTCATAAACAAGAATTGTTTGATCGACGTTTTCTTTATCAATACCATAAGCAAGAGCAGCAGCTGTTGGTTCGTTAATAATACGTTCAACTTCTAAACCAGCAATTTTACCAGCGTCTTTTGTCGCTTGGCGTTCCGCATCATTGAAATAAGCAGGAACTGTAATAACTGCTTTATCCACTGGTTCACCTAGATAATCCTCTGCATATGATTTGATGTACTGAAGAATAATTGCTGAAATTTCTTGTGGTGTATATTCTTTGCCATCAACTTCTACTTTATAATCTGTCCCCATATGTCGTTTGATCGATTGAATTGTATTTGGGTTAGTGATCGCTTGACGCTTCGCTACCTCCCCAACTTGTCGCTCCCCATTTTTAAATGCAACCACAGAAGGAGTCGTACGGTTACCCTCTGGATTAGGAATAACTTTTGATTCTCCACCTTCCATTACAGCTACACATGAGTTTGTTGTACCTAAATCAATACCTATAATTTTACCCATGACTTCGTTTCCTCCTTATTTACTATGTATTCTATCCGTTTACTTTTACCATTGCCGGACGAATAACCCGGTCTTTTAATTGGTACCCTTTTTGCAATTCCTCAACAACTACATTAGAATCATAGCCTTCTTCTTCCACCATCATGACAGCTTGGTGTAGATGAGGATCAAACGTTTCACCTTCAGTTTTTATTTCCTCCACACCTTCTTTTGTTAAGGCATCGGAAAATTGACGATAAACCATGTTTATCCCTTCAATGAAACCATTTAAACTATCTTCTTTAACTTCTACACTTAATGCTCTTTCGAAGTTATCTAACACAGGCAGTAGCTCGGTAATTAAGCTCTGTGACTTATATTTACGATCCGCCTCTTTTTCTCGTTGCGTTCGTTTGCGGAAATTATCGTATTCTGCTTGTATTCTTAACAATCGTTGATAGATTTCATCTTTTTCTTGTTGTAATAGTTCTAACTCTGTTGGTTCGCTTGTAATTTCTTCATCATCTTGTTCAACTTCATCTACAAGCTCTTGTTCAGGCTCTTCTACGATATCTTGAGCTTGATCATTTTCTGCTGCTTCTGTTTTGTGTAGATTTTCTTTTTCCTCCACGATTGTCACCTCCTCAAAATTCCTTCAAACCATTGTAGAGTCTATCATGAAATTAAAAGGAAATAAATCAATTTGATTTATTTTCTTTTACAGTTTAATCAATTTCACTTTGCTGTTTTTTAGACATTCACATCCCATAAAGTTGAATTAAACTATTCCAAACTATATGTGGAACAAATAGATATAGTTAATTATGAAATTGACTGCGTTCTGTTCTGTTTCCTACTAGACAAAATAAAGAATTTTACATTGTCAATTATTTCCGAAAAAACACAATTAATACCACGAATGGAAGGTATTCGTTAATTGCTTTGAAATTACATTTAAGAGTGATATCACACGTGAGTATTCCATTCTAGTTGGCCCAAGTAAAGCAATAGTACCCATTTGCCTAGTACCTAGGCTGTAGGTTGCTGTTATGATGCTACAATCATGCATTGCATCCAATTTGTTTTCCTGCCCAATTGATACATGTATGCCATGTTTATAAGAACGTAAAAGATGTGCCATCTCCTCTTCATGCTCCATCATCGCATACAAAGAGCGAACCTTCTCGATATCTTTAAATTCAGGTTGCATTAAAATATTGGTTTTACCTCCAACATATAACTTAACCGGTTGTTCCTCGAATAAGGCTGCCCTGAGATAATGATACGCCGTATCAAAATCTTCAGTATAGGTAGTTAACAAATCAGCAATTTCCGTGTACAGTTTCTCGTGAAGTTGGACAATAGGCACATTGACGAGTCGTTCATTTAATATATTTACGACTTTTTCTAAATCGCTGGCATTTATTTGAGCAGGTACAGTGAAAGAACGATGTTCCACATGACCAGTATTCGTAACTAAAATTGCAACTGCAGTAGTATCAGTTAAGTTGATAATCTGAATCTGTCTTAATTTAGTTTCAAATACTTCTGGTCCTAAAATGATAGAAGTATAATTCGTTAAATCAGACAATACCTTTGCCGATTTTTGAACGACTCGCTCAAACTCGACCATTTCTTTTTCGAATGTGCCTTTAATAATACTTAACTCATTATTAGAAAGGTCAAATGGTGATAACAAATGATCGACATAAAAACGATATCCCTGTTCAGATGGAACCCTACCTGATGAAGAATGGGTTTTTTCAATCAAGCCCAATTCTTCTAGGTCAGCCATCTCATTACGAATCGTTGCAGAACTAAAGGATACATGTTCTTTTTTTGAGATTGCACGAGATCCTATCGGTTGTGCAGTCTCAATAAACTCATCAATAATTACTTGTAAAACGAGCAATTGCCTACTAGATAACACCATCGATAATCACCCCTGTTAGCACTCTTATCTATCGAGTGCTAAATCTACTAATTAAATTATCAAAACCAATTAAAAATGTCAATCCGTTAGCTTCAACTCTTCGTCATCTAATAAAAATTCTTGAAAGACCGAATTTCCAAATAACGATCCCTCTTCTGTCAGTTTAATTCTGTCAGTAGTTTCCTCTAGCCACCCTTTTTGAGTCAAGAAAGTAATTGCTTCTCCGTAAATATTTTCCATCTCAAGACCGAATTTTTGTTGAAATGTCGTTTTTGAAACGCCCTGTAATTTACGTAATCCTAAGAACATCTCTTCTTCCATCTGTTCTTTTTTACCAATTTCTTCGATATGAAGGACAGGACGGCCATCTTTCATTGCTTGTTTCACATAAGCTGGAAAAGGTCGTAGGTTTACAATCCGCTTACCTGGCAGGTAGCCATGTGCACCTGCACCAAATCCAAAATAATAGTCATTATTCCAGTACGTTAGATTGTGTTTGCTTTCAAACCCTGGAACAGCGAAATTGCTAATCTCATATTGTTGTTTCCCATGTTTGTTCATTTGCTCTCTGAGAAGCTCAAACATTGCTGCTTCCTCTTCTTCTTGCGGCTTGTGTAGTTGCCCCATTTTATAACGTTGATAAAAAACAGTCTTTGGTTCGATTTGCAAAGAATAGGCCGAATAATGTGGCAAATCGAACTGTAACGCTTCTTTCAGGGTTCGTTCAAAATGTGACAAGGTTTGTTTAGGCAAAGCATAGATTAAATCAATACTAATGTTAGTTAAGCCATGTTGGACAAGTGCATCTACGTTTTTATAAACATCTTCAATCCGGTGGAGCCTGCCTAATTCCTCCAACATCTGATTATCAAACACTTGTACACCCATAGAGATTCGTGAAACTCCATAATCCTTTAGTAGCTTTATTTTTGTTTCATCCAAATCTCCTGGGTTTGCCTCAAAACAATATTCTTCACAGCTACTAACATCAAAATAAGTGTCAATAATCTCGAGCAATTGTTTCAGTTGTTGATTATTTATTGCAGTTGGTGTTCCTCCACCTACAAAAATAGTTTTCACCTTTTGCTTTGGGTGATCAATATAAGATGCTATTTCGTTTTCTAGTGCTTCCATATACTCATCTGCCATTTCTTCACGATAAAAAAACTTGGTAAAGTCGCAGTAGTGACAAATTTGCTGACAGAAGGGAATATGAATGTATACCGATGAAACCATTGCATTCACACTTTCTATTTTGGGTTGTTGTTGTTTATGACTGATATTAGCTAAACTCCGTCGTAGTAATTAGTGGTGTGCTACAACGTCGCTGTGGAAAAATACGCCCTTTCCGCGGGGAACGCTTCAGCCTCCTCCCTCGCAAAGAGCGCTCACTGCGGGGTCTTCAGACTGTTCCTTTCCCGCTGGAGTGGCGTATTTTTCCACAGCTTAGGGTACTGTTACACCCTTTATGAAGCGTAGTCCCTACACTTTGACTCCTGCGGGACTAGCGGCGTAAGTGAGACCCCACAGCGCGATAGTAGGCCACTGAAAAAGTCCGATAAATTTTGAAAAGAGTGAATACCAAAAAAATCCATCCCCACTTTCCGCCTAAAAATCAGAAGTAAATCGAACTGGTTTCTCCACTTTTCTATAGAAAAGTAGCAAGATTTTGGGATAGTGTTTTTGAAAAAACTTCATTTTTAACAGACAAAGACTTTTTCAGTGGCCTCGCGCGATAGCGCGAGGAGGCTCACTAGCCCCCCGCGGAAAGCAAAGTGTAGGGACGGAGCGGTGCACATCTAAGATCGTGAGCACCTAAGTACTACTTCGGATTTCACTTCAATTCCGAACATTGAAGAATAACAATGTTATATGAACGAAACCCTTGTCAATAGGACAGAGACAAGGGTTTGAATAGTTCACTATGTGTATTGCTTAATCATTCATCATCCATTTGTAAGACGGCCATAAATGCTTCCTGTGGCACTTCCACAGAACCAACCATTTTCATCCGCTTCTTACCTTCTTTTTGTTTTTCAAGTAACTTCCTTTTTCGCGAAATGTCACCACCGTAACATTTGGAAAGCACATTTTTACGCATTGCTTTTATCGTTGAACGTGCAACTATTTTATTTCCTATAGCTGCTTGTATAGGTACTTCAAATTGCTGTCTAGGAATTAAAGCCTTTAGTTTCTCAACAATCTGCTTTCCACGCTCAAAAGAAAAGTCTCTGTGCACAATAAATGACAATGCATCAATCGTCTCACCGTTTAACAAAATATCCATCTTCACTAATTTAGATGTCTTATAGCCAATTAACTCATAATCAAACGAGGCATAACCCTTCGTTTGTGATTTTAACTGATCAAAGAAATCATAAACAATTTCCGATAAAGGAATTTCATAAACGACGTTGACGCGGTTTTCATCTAAATATTTCATGTCGATAAAATCACCACGCTTTTTCTGTGATAATTCCATAACAGGTCCAACAAAATCGTTAGGAACCATGATTGTTGCCTTTACATAAGGTTCACGAACTTCTTCGATCTTTTGCGGATCAGGCATAAATGACGGATTATCGATCGATAGCTCTTCCTGATCGGTCAAGAGAACCTGATATATTACACTTGGCGCAGTTGTAATTAGATCGATTTGAAATTCTCTTTCAATGCGTTCTTGTACGATTTCCATATGTAACAAACCTAAAAATCCACAACGAAAGCCAAAACCAAGCGCTTGCGATGTTTCTGCCTCATACTGTAACGATGAATCATTTAGCTCTAATCGTTCCAATGCTTCTCTCAAGTCATTGTATTTATTAGCATCTACAGGATATAGGCCGCAAAATACCATTGGATTTAGACGTCGGTACCCGGGAAGTGCTTCTTTAGCAGGATTTTTAGACATGGTAATTGTATCCCCAACACGGGTATCTCCTACGTTTTTGATCGATGCTGTTAAATAACCAACATCACCAACTGTCAACTCATCTTGTGGTAATGGTTTTGGATTGAATACACCAATTTCGTTTACTTCAAATTCTTTTCCAGTGGCCATCATCTTTATTTTATCGCCGACTTTAACTGAACCCTCTTTGATACACACATAGGCAACGACACCACGATATGAATCGTAAAGTGAATCAAATATTAATGCCTTTAATGGTGCATCTGGATCACCAGAAGGTGGTGGAATTCTTTCAACAATACTTTCTAATATTTCCTCAATTCCAATACCAGATTTTGCACTAGCAAGAATTGCTTCATCGCCATCAATTCCTATAACGTCCGTAATCTCTTCTTTCACTCGTTCCGGATCAGCGCTTGGCAAATCAATTTTATTTATAACAGGGATAATTTCTAAATCGTTATCTAGTGCCAAGTATACATTCGCCAACGTTTGCGCTTCTATACCTTGAGCAGCATCAACAACTAAAATTGCCCCTTCACAAGCAGCTAAGCTCCTGGAAACTTCATAAGTAAAATCGACATGTCCCGGGGTGTCGATGAGGTGAAAAATGAACTCTTCCCCATTTTCACGTTGATACTTTAATTGTACAGCGTTTAATTTTATTGTAATTCCTCGTTCACGTTCCAAATCCATCGCATCCAAAAACTGAGCCTTCATTTCACGTGATGTGAGGGCTTTCGTTTTTTCCAATATGCGATCGGCGAGCGTAGACTTTCCGTGGTCAATATGTGCAATAATAGAAAAATTACGCACTTTGCTCTGATCTCTTTTACTCAATGATGATCACTCCCAATTCTGAGCAACAATTACTAGGATTGATTATAGCAGTCAAAGCCCCTATATTCAATAAAAACCGCATTACAAAAAATAGACAACCCCCTTCAAGCAGGATAAGAGGGGGTTGTTATACGTTTATATACGAACCGTAATTCTTTTTTTGTCGTTTAGAAAAATGCTTGTACGAACTGATATGCTCCTTCAATTACGCCATTATAAAACCATTTCACACCAGTTTCTAGTCCTCCAGCAACCTTTTGGGTGAGATGACCGGTTTGGACTGTCTCATATGTTTCTTGTTTCTTTTCTAAGTTAAGCTGTTCAAAATCCTGTCCCATCACTTCAATTTGATAGGCTCCGTTTTCCTCCACACTTGAATTAACAACATCCTCCGCATCAGCTTTTTCATATCCTCGTGTTTCCACCATTCCTTGATTGGCCTGCGTGATCCCGAAAAGAACACCACCTAAAAAGAGCACAAGCATAATTAACATTGATATCGTTACCCTTATCATCTTTATCACCTCTCTTAATTGCCTTGGACTTTTTCCGCATCCCAATAGTAAGAACTAAACACATCTGCCAATGCATCTGCTGACCGATACAATTCATCTAAGTTGTTACCAACACCGCCAACTTCAACTAGCAGCGCATTACTTGAAACGTCTTGGTTATATACACCATTTTTTCCCGGTCCACCATAAGTTTCAACACCCCTGCTTAAGCCTGGGTATTTTTTTTCTAGTAACTCATGTAGCTTTGTTGCAAGCTGTAAGTTTTGTTCATAGTTTGGGTTTTCTGTACCAATAACAAACATCGTTCTCGCAAATACTTGTCCATTTATCGTTTTCGTTGTAACATCTCTGCCCATAGAGTCGCGATGTAGGTCAAACACATAAGCTATGTCTTTATTGTTTGCAAGGGCAGCTTCGACTACTGGCTTTGATGCTTGATACGACTGCGATGAGTAATTCCACTCTCGTTCACGAAGAATCGCGCCAATATCCGTATCATCCACCTGTGTTCCAATTCCTTTTTCTTCTAAAGTTTTGGCTAATCGATCACTTACATTGGTAATATTAACCTCTGAATCAAAGGCTTCATCAGGTATTGTCCCTTCTGGGAAATATGGTAAAAATGATTCGCGGTTATGCGTATTATATACAAATACAACCTGTCGCTCTCCTGTGGTTTGCTGTACATCCTCATCAGGATTCTCTTCCTCTTGGTCGCTAGGTTGTTCCTCTGCCGGCGGTTCATCAGGTACAGTTACGTCTCTGTCTTCCAAAACTACATCTAGAGGCGGTGTGGACTCCATCGTTAGATTCGTATAGTCCGTCCCTTCACCAGCAACCAATATTTCACGATCATATGCATCAAAACCAGGTAATTCTCTACCTAACAAACTTCTTGGATCATTCGGTTTTAAACTGGTTGCCATTTCAAATGCAAGATTCGATAATGTTATCGTTTCCTTGTCAGCAGGATATGCCTGTTCAAACAACCTGTTTTCCATAGTAATTAAATATAAGAACGATGCTCCATCTATTTTGCTCGTCCAGTTTGTTATTGTAGAAGAAGAAAGTCGATAAGCAGGTTGAATCGTTGTTATCACACCAATGACAAAGAATAAAGCTGTTATTCCCGCTACTAGAATAGTTAATTTTTTTGACAAGGGCTTAATATATTTTAATATAGACATTAATGGTCGCTTGTTCATCGTCCCATCCTTTCCGAATCTGTCTATTAACTCTAGTAGAGTCTATGACGGTTATTCAGAAAGTAGAACGAACGATTTGTAAAACTTATTTCAATTCAATTTTATATAAAGCTGTTCTCTAAAAGATTGTTGTTTAAGACTAATAATAGCTAATATGCGTCGTAGTGCAAAGGTGCTCACTGATCCTACATGTGCACCGCTCCGTCCCTACACTTTGCTTTCCGCGGGGGGCTAGTGAGCCTCCTCGCGCCTTCGCACTCCGGGGTCTCACTTACGCCGCTAGTCCCGCAGGAGTCAAAGTATAGGGACTACGCTTCATTAAAGGTGTTTAACAGAAAACCACCCTAAGCTGTGGAAAAATACGCCACTCCAGCGGGAAAGGAACAGTCTGAAGACCCCGCAGAGAGCGCTCTTTGCGATCGAGGAGGAGTAGAGCGTTCCCCGCGGAAAGGGCGTATTTTTCCGCAGCGCCCGATTAGCAATCACTACTACGACGCATTTTACTTCAACTATGAAGTTTAATAAAATAGAGCCTTATATAAACAAACTATTAATTACAATAGAATTACTATCTCGTATAGTTACCAAAATTGTCTAAGTTGACGTTTTCATGTAAAGCCGCATTTAGACCAGATGCAATAACATGCACCATATCCTTCATGTAGCCATCTACTTCTTTTGGAGTAACCATGAGGTTGTGTCCTAACGGTGTTAATACTTCTTTAATTAAAGAACGTTTTTCTTCTTCCGACAATTCTCCAATCATTCCAAGAAAAGCCTTTCTTTTTTCTGGTGACGGCAAATCTTCTTCGGTATATTTTTTCGTACCAAAGCTCATACCTGCTGGCGCAAGTGATTTTGACGGACGATCTTTTTCATTCCATTCCCTGCCAAAGTGCTTTAACATAAAATCTATCGTATCACTAGTGATCGTTACAGCATCAACAACTGTCGGTACACCTAGAGCAATAACAGGAATACCTAATGTATCTTTACTAATTTCTTTTCTTTTATTACCCACCCCTGAGCCTGGGTGAATACCAGAGTCAGATAATTGAATCGTTGCATTAACACGTTCGACTGATCTTGATGCTAACGCATCGACCGCAATTACAAAATCTGGTTTTGTTTTCTCTATAATTCCATAAATAATATCACTTGTTTCTATACCAGTAATACCCATTACCCCTGGAGTCAGAGCTGATACAGCACGATAGCCGTCTGCCACATATTGGGGTTGTAGCTTAAATAAATGGTTCGTAACTAGGATTTTTTCAGCTGTCATTGGACCTAACGCATCAGGAGTCACATTCCAATTTCCAAGGCCAACGACTAAGCACTTTGCATCCTTTGGTAAATTGCAATCCTTTAAAAGTTGTACTAATTCCTTAGCAAGCACTTTAGCTGTTTGCTCTTGTAGCTTCGTGTCTTGCTTTTTAACGCTCTCGGAGTGGATCGTAACATATGTGCCAGCTTTCTTACCTATTGCTTCAGCACCTGTTTCATCGATTTTCACATAGGTGACCCCTACCTCACCATCTTTTTTTTCCGTTACTTTTACACCAGTTATTTCTTGTTTTGCTGGCTTTTCTTGCTCGACATACATATCTTTTGCTTCTACAGCAAGATCCGTACGTACTTGATATTGTTCTAATTCCTCTGACATAACTAAAGACCTCCCTTTTTCTATTAGGATTGCCTGGTAAAGAGGAAATCATACGAGAATATGTGATGCAATAAACAGATTACTATTGAAAACATCCTCACGCTTTGGTAAAATGTCTCTTGTTCAAACTTTATGTTTGATGTTCGATATGGAGGTGAAAAAATAATGGCTAACATTAAATCTGCAATTAAACGCGTTCGTACTAATAACGATCACCGCGCTAGAAATATTTCAGTTAAAACGGATATGCGTTCTCAAATCAAACGTGTGGAAACATTAGTTGAAGCTAGTGATGTAGAAAAAGCTAAAACAGCATTAGTCTCTGCAGTTCAAAAGATTGATAAAGCTGTACAAAAAGGGCTTATCCACAAAAACAAAGGTAACCGTCAAAAGGCTCGCCTTACGAAAAAAGTTAACGAACTAAGCGCATAATCGCAAATATGACCAACAAGAGACGATCCTAGCCAAGGGTCGTTTTTATTTTGACCAAAAGCGCACAGAGTTCTATAGAAAAGACTTTTTTAACAAACTGTTGTTATTACGCAAAATAGCTAATATGCGTCGTAACTTGGAGAGTGCTTGCACCGCTCCGGAAATCCACTTCGCTTTCCGCGGGGGGCTAGTGAGCCTCCTCGAACTCATGTTTTCGGGGTCTCACTTACGCCGTTTCTTAAGGACTACAGGCTAAACCCGTCCTTGTCGGACAACGCCTGCATGACCCTTGCCGGGCCTCAGGAGTCGAAGTGGATTTCCTACGCTGCTAACGGGATTGCTCTTTGCGTCGGGTGATTGGAGCTCCGGGCAGTCGACTCCTGTGGGACAGCGCGAGCTGAAGATCCACTCAGAAGCGCATTTTTACTTCTGAGTTAGCTGAAGCCGTGCCCGCGGAAAGCGACTGCCCGGAGCGGAAAGCACGAGTACTACGACGGATTTGATTTCAATTCCGTATCTTTTTTCAAAAAAAAGCAGGAATAAAAGCTTTTACACTTTTAATCCCTGCTCCGTGACATTACTATTTTTAATTTGAATTAAATGATAAAGCAAAAGCTCAAAGGCCAAATTTTTATCCATTCTACCTTGTTTAATAGACGCATCTGTTTCGGTAAACATAACGATTACTTGCTTTAATTCCTCTAATGTAAAACTCGCTTCTCGCGTTTGCGACATTTTCACAACATATGGATGTACCTTCAACTGTTGCGCCATCTGCTGTTGCGTATAGCCTTTTTGTTTCAATAATTTAACATGTAATATTGTACGAAATTGTGAAGCTAATAATGCAACTAATGCAATCGGATCCTCTTTTAACTTTTCGAGATCTTTATAAATGCGAATAGCTTTATGTAAGTCCCTATTAATTACAGCATCTACTAGCTTTAATCCCGAAGTACTACTATTATGTGACAGTAACTCTTCAGCTACCTCCATAGAAATCGTACCCTGTTCACCAACAAAAAGTGCCAACTTCTCCATTTCTTTTTGCAATAGCATTAAATCTGATCCTACTTCTTGAATCATATAATCAACAACTGTTTTTTCAATATTTATCTGTTGCTCATCCGCCATCGTATTAATCCACTTGGCTAATTCCCATTCCTTTATCGGTTCACAAGCAACTGCAACACCTTGTTTTTTAAATAGCTTATTTATTTTTTTCCGTTCGTCCAGTTTTTCATACGGCGCAATAAAGATCAAAATCGAATAATCAACCGGATGCTCCAAATATGTTTGAAGGACATCTAACTGGTGATCGACACTTACACTGTCAGCCCTTGCTTTCAGGAAACTCGGGTTTTGGGCAATAATTACTTTGCGTTCACCAAAAAAAGGATAGGTTTCAGCGTCCGCAATTACTTCCTGCACAGCTGTCTCTTCTAAATCATAAATAGAAACATTTGTGTCATTATCTTCTGCGGACAAGCTAGATGATAAAATTTGTTGTTTTAATTCTTGTATGAGAAATGTTTCTGTGCCATAAAATAAGTATATGGGTGAAAATTTCTTTTGTTTTATCGCTTTTAGTGCATCAAAGTATAACAATCAGAATCACTCCATTTTCGGTATATGTTTATGGTAAAATGAATGATACCGAAACGCAAGTGCTTTTATATGTATTTGGAGAAGCAGCTTTGCTGCTCCTCCCTTCAATCTATATCAACACTTACCAAGTAGCCCCAGGATACTACCGATAAGCGATATTTTTAACTTACCTATAGATTGACCTAAACCCCAAATTATATGGGTGTTAACTCTTGCTAACTAAGGTAACTGTAATTCCATGTAGTAAATTTTATTTCTCTGGATTTTTCCAAAATAATCCCGTATACTAGGCATAGAATTAGGAGGGGTATTATGAACGAATTTGAAAAGGACGTGCAATCTAGAAATAATGACATACTTGATTCAGGCAAGGGATTTGTATATTCCTTTGGCTTCTTCATGATTATTTTCTTCATTGGCGTTGTCATTGATGTAATCGGATCTTAAGTATCGCTTACGTATAAAAGAGACTGTTGTGCATGGACAGTCTCTTTTTGTTTTGTACCTTATCTCTACAACATACTATGGCAAATATGAGAAAAACGTTCCATATTTCTGATTAAATTGAAATACAATTGCTCCTTGTTCATCTGTACGTAGCATTACAACTTCATTTTTCGTTAATAAATCAACTATTTCCTGATGAGGATGTCCGTAACGGTTGGTTTGTCCGGCCGATATGAGTGCTATTTTAGGATCCATTTTTTTTAGAAACTGCTCAGATGTAGAGCTATTACTACCATGGTGAGCTACTTTTAGCACATCGATTTGTAATCTTGGATAAGTTGCCACTATCGATTTCTCTTCATCTACACCGATATCCCCTGTAAATAACCACCTTTTCCCGCCAAACAAACTGTATAACACTAATGAATTTGCATTTGTTTCCCCTTTATCATCGGACGGACTAAGTGCTGAAAATTGCTGGTCGCCGATCGTGAATGTGTCATTCGCCTGTATCTCATGGATAAGTATATTCGTCTCAGCTATAGCGGTTTGCAATTCAACTGTAGTTTGAAAATAAGGAGTAACAAACATCTGCGCGACATCGAAATCTCGTATGATGCTCGCTGCACTTCCAATATGATCGTGATCTGCGTGTGACAAAACTACAGCATCCACATGATTAATTCCTCGATAATATAAGTAAGGCTTGATTATTTGATCAAATAACTTGGTAGAAGAGGTCTCAAAATCAGCCTCCATACTTCCTGCTGCATCAATAAACAAAACACCTTTTCGGTAAGGCAATTCAATGATGATCGAATCTCCTTGACCAATATCAAGCATAGTCACTCTACCACTTGGGTCAAACAATGGTTTCATGGCAAGAAAAATCAATAACAAGATAGAAATGCAAGCATATCTAAAAGCGTGCCATAACCGTTTGTCCATTAAATGCGCAAGAAATAATATCACGCTAGCATAATAGGGAATCATTAATTTTAAAGGGAATTTACCTAATACCCAAGGATGAAAAGCAGCTAGATCAAACATCGTGAGCCCGTCTATAAATGCGATATGAACAGAAGTGAACAGCATATCAATTATACCTGCCAAATCCGGGACAATAAGTGAAAGCACACAACAAATAACCATAACAGGAATAACTATAAGTGAAAAATATGGGACAACGAGGACATTAACCACAATAGATAAAGGATTAATGAAATAGAAATGGTACAACTGTAATGGTGTTATGATAAGTTGACTAATAAAACTAATCGCGAATCCAATATAAATTTTCGATAGGGAAAGCTGGAATATCTGTCTTGAAAGCAATAAAGAAAAGGTAATCAGGAATGAAAATTGAAACCCAAGCTGATAGATCTGATAAGGGTCTAAGATTATTAACACAAGAAAAATAATACTAAGAACATCTGTAATACTTATCCTTATATTTTTCTGAAGCAACAACATTCCTAATGTGGTCATTAGTGCAGCACGCCATACGGAAGGCGCACCTCCTGCCAAAACTGCGTATACTGGTAATGCAAAAATTAGGATTAATCGTGCTTTTTCTTTTGTCAGCACATTACATTTCACTAGCAAAAAGTATATGATGGCAACAAGTAGACCGACATGAAGCCCAGAGATTGCTAAAAGATGCGATAAACTCCATCGTTGAAATAATTCAATTGTTTCTTCACTCAGATGACTATCATCACCTAACAATAAAGCATATAGCCAACTTACTGTAAAGTCGGAAAGTGCTTGATCAGTCTTTCTCATCAAGCCATAACGCAGTTCATCAATGTTGTGAAGCAAAGCACTACCAGTACATTCCATGTCACTTATTTCGTCTACAATTACTTGATAAGGAATCTCTTTTTGAAGTAGGAAATTTCGATAATCAAATTGTCCGGGGTTTCTGCTTTCTGGAGGGAGTTCGATCGTGCCATCAACGGCGCACGTTCCGCCTCGTTTCATTGGCAAATTAGTATAATCATAATTATCTGTTACCTGCTTAAAATAAATCACCATTACTTTCGACTGATTTTCTACTTCCATTACAAACTCTATTTTGCTGTCTGTATTGCTAACAGCTGACTGGATTACACCTTGGAAAGAAGTCTGATTGGAAATTTTGGTATCGGACTTTGGTGGGTGATCCTGATAGAGGACCAGAAATACAATAAAGCATATAAAACAAACAAGAAGCTGCCACTTGTTTAATCGCTGTTTTTGATAAAGCCATACCAACCATGCCAAAACGATGATGAAACCAAGGAATACTTGATAGAATAAAGATGCCCATATCGCAATACAGGCAGAAAACGCTACTGTGTGCCAGTACCCCTTCATTTGTTCACCTCGATATAGATTTAATTATTGGGCATTTATATCAATTGCAATTTGTGTTAACGGAACCTTTTCAACGTGAATATTCGCATCTTTAAACAAGTTGATGGCATATGGATGGTTCTTATAATCTGATGCATAGTAAACGGCAGAAATACCACTTTGAATAATCGATTTACTACACTGCAAGCACGGGAAATGTGTCACATAAATTTCGGCATTTTCTGTTGGCACTCCAAATTTTGCACACTGTAATAATGCATTGATTTCTGCATGAATCGTACGCACGCAATGTCCATCAATCACATAGCAGCCTTCGTCAATACAATGCACACCTCCTGTAACACTTCCATTATATCCACCCGCTATGATTCGTTTATCACGCGTTATTGTCGCACCTACTGTTAAACGCTCACATGTGCTACGTAGTGATAACAATTGGCTTTGTGCCATAAAATACTGATCCCAAGAAATACGTTCCATCATTCTACCCCTTTCACCTTCATCTGCTAAAAGTTTACCCTTGCCGAAATATTTCGTCAATAAGAAAAGCACAGAGCGCCGCCCGAGAAACGTAGCGACTGGAGCGAATCAATGATGACATATAATAAGGCGATTCGTGAAGTCGCCTAGTTTCTGGCGTTCGGAGCTAGACACATGCACAAATTTCTTATTTTGTAAGAAAAACTATGGTATTTGAATATCTTGTCTTATTTTTTCTAATGTTTTTTCACCAATACCAGTTACTTGTAATAAATCATCCACTTTTTCGTAAGGTCCATTTTCTTCTCTGTAAGTAATAATTGCAGTAGCTTTTACCTCTCCAATTCCATTCAGTTCTGCAATTTCTTTTACGGAAGCAACATTTACCCTAACTTTTGTTGACTGCTGCGTTTGAAAATCAACAATTTCTATGCCCTCTCCTTTTTTGGGGACAAAGATCACCATTTCATCGACTACTTTTTGTGCCAAATTGACCGCTTCTGTTGCCGCACCCTCTGTAAAGCCACCTGCGAGTTCGATTATATCCTTTATACGAGCATCCTCATCTGGAATAATAAACACTCCTGGATGTACCACCTCCCCCTTTATATCGACATATTTGTTACTGTCAGGGGTCTCCATCTCCTCTTGTTCAAGTTCTATCTCAACTGGGGCATTTGTATCAGCCTCAGCGCCCATCTCGATTGGATGATTAGCTGACGGTTGACTATGGAAACTATCCTGAATAAGGTAAACGCCAATCCCTACAATAATCACGATAAAAATCCAATATTTTCTTAACCAATTCATGTATTCTTGCACATCCTTTCATAAGATTACGTTTGAGAACATAGAATGTAGGTGTGAATAAGTGTAAAGGAGGGAAGCTTTATGAAGTGGGGAATAATCGGTACTGGTAACATGGGAGAAATTCTAATTGATGCTTGGATGTCTGCGAAGGTAATTAACCAGGATGAATTGTACGTAACAAACCGAACCATTAATAAAGCATATAAGATACAAGAAAAGTATCCTAATATTCATGTGTGTGAAGATGTCAATCAAGTAGCAGCTGCAGCCGACATCATTTATATATGTGTAAAACCATTGGAGATTCATTCGTTACTGATTGATCTCTATGGTTTGTTAACTGAGGACCAATGTATTGTTTCAATTACAAGTCCATATTCAATTGAAAGGTTAGAATCCCTTGTCCCTTGTCAAGTTGCAAGAATGATCCCTAGTATTACGAATAGAGCGCTCGCAGGAATTACGTTAGTATCATTTGGTGATCAAATTTCTAACTTGATGAAAAGTTATTTGTTACAAAGTTGGAGATTGTATTCAACACCTACGATCATTTCTGAGAACGTGACACGGATGTCTTCTGATATTGTTTCATGTGGCCCAGCCTTTTTTGGGTATTTAGCGCAAGCTTTCATTAATGCGGCAGAAAAAGAGACGAAAATCACGAAGGAACTAGCAGCTAAGTTAACAGAGGAAATGTTTATTGGATTTGGTAAGCTTTTAGACGATGGACATTATACACTTCCGCAGTTAATCGAAAAAGTATGCGTTAAGGGTGGTGTAACTGGAGAAGGAATTAAAGTTTTAGAAGCAGAGATTGGAGAGATGTTTAACCATTTAATTCAAAAAACACATGCAAAATATGAAGAAGACATCGAAAAAATAAGTCATCAAACACTTCAAGAATAGCTCCTCTCTTCATAAGATTATATTATTCGACATAAAGATTCAAAATCCTTTTTATAATTAGAATGTTTTTTAAAAAATTTAGTTATTGCGTAAATATCCTAAACTCCGTCGTAACGTAGTGCTCGTGATTTCCGCTCCAGGCAGTCGCTTTCCGCTAGTTTAAAGCGTTTTTCTTTAAACGGGCACGACTTCAGCTAACTCAGAAGCATAGTGCGCTTCTCTAGTGGATCTTCAGCTCGCGCTGTCCCGCTGGAGTCGACTGCCTGGAGCTCCAATCACCCAACATGAAATTGCTTGTCGTTTTTTAAAACCTATATTAGCGTAAGAAATACACTTTGACTCCTGCGGGAATAGTGGCGTAAGTGAGACCCCCAGCGCGAATGCGCGAGGAGGCTCACTAGCCCCCCGCGGAAAGCAAAGTGTATTTCTGAAGCGGGTGGAAGCACCATCCAACAGTTTACGACGGATTTTACTTCAATTATGATTTTTTGAATAAAAAGCTCAAAAACCAAAGAAAAATCGAGGTAGTTAATTTAACTACCTCGATTTTTTTGACAAACAAAAAAAAGACGTTCTGATTTTTCAGTTACACTATCTGGATATGTAGAAAAATCGGCATAAACATCACGTACTGTAAAGCCTGCTTTCTTTAGCATTCCACGATACGCCTCTTCGTTAAAGGTACGCTGCTGATGTGTTTCATCAAATCGTTCATATTTACCTTCGGCATCTTGCACAAAAAAGGTTAAATCATGCTCTACCTCTCCTTGCCGTTGTCCAGCGTGACAAACCCAAACGTAACTAACATCATCATAAATTTCAGCAAATGTTTGATCCTTCATATCATTTTCTATGTGAGTTAAGGAATGGACGTCAAAAATGAACAACCCTTCATCAGCTAACATATCATACACACGTTGAAACACACTGTCGAGTTCATTTTCTTCCGTTATGTAATTCATTACATCACAAAAGCTAACAACCACATCACAATCCGAAAAACCAACTAACTCACGAATATCCTGGTTGATCCATTGAATTGATAATTGCTGCTTATCTGATTCACTTTTCGCTTGTGTTAGCATCGCTTCAGAATAATCAACCCCGACTATTTCATATCCACTTGCAGCTAAGCGCCGAGTAATTTGACCTGTTCCACACCCTAAATCAACGATGTTGCGCACTTCTTTTTTATACTTTTCTAGCATCACTTCTGTAAATTCAACCCATGCATCATATGGGGCATCTTCCATAAGCAAATCATAAACAAACGCCATTTTGTCATAAGACATATGACATTATCCTTCCTGGTCAATCGTAAATTCAACGATAGGAGCATCGCCCCACAAGCGTTCAAGGTTATAGTATGCGCGTTCTTCCTTGTGAAACACATGGCAAACTACATCTCCTAAATCGACTAAGATCCAACGAGATTGCTCATACCCTTCTAATCTTCTAACAAAAACCTCGTTCGCTTCAGCTTGATGCTTTATTTCTTCTGCAATTGCTTGAACTTGTCGTTCATTACTACCTTCACAAATAAGAAAATAATCAGCAATCAGTGATACATCCTTCATATCCAATAGTATAATGTCTGTTGCTCGTTTATCATCACATGCTTTTGCAGCTAATTCTGCTAATGCTTTACTTTCCAACTTTTCCATTTTGTTGCCTCCAATTCTTTTTTACCAGTACGTTTATAAAATGATTATATGCATGGAACGTATCCGGATAAATCGGTTGGTTTTTGCTCATCAAGAATGAAATTGTATTTTTAGCCGCTTCAAAGCAGGCGGCATCAAGATCTTCAGAAGCTAACTCTCGAACTTCCTCAACTCCCGGAAAACTTCTACCGGGCTCAATATAATCGGCCAAATAAATTACCTTATCTAGGATTGTCATATGTGCTGTACCAGTAGTGTGCCATCGGATTGCATTTAATATGTCTGGATCACCCAACCCAATTTCTCGCTTTACTAGCAATGCGCCAACTGGTCCGTGCCATAGTTCATGATGGTACATGAGCAGATCTTTCGGAAGGTATTCCTGCTCTATCCAACGTCTCATTTCTTCTTTATCTCGGTACTTTGCATAATCATGGAAGACAGCAGCTAATTCTGCCTTTTCAATACTTGCATCAAAGATCTTAGCTAGTTCAATTGCTGTGTCCGTCACCCTAATTGTATGTTCGAACCGTGACTTTGTTAAATGTGGTTGCACAAAAGCTAATGCTTCACTTCGATCCATAAATCTGATGCTCCTTTATTACATCAATTACTGACTCAGGCAAAAAATATCTTATTGATTTCCCTTCAGACAAACGTTCCCTTATCAGCGTTGACGATATATCCACCCCTGGAATATTCACTTGAACAACTGGATAATTGCTTTTCAACTGATAATCACTACGTTTGACACCAACAAATTGAACTAATTTAGATAGCTCATCAATTTTATACCAATTCGGCAGATATTCAACCATATCAGCACCAATAATAAAATAAAAAGTTATCTCTGGATATTGTTCACGAAGCAACTTGATCGTATCAACCGTATATGATTTTCCCGATCGTTTAAGTTCAATCTGATTAACCTTAAAATTCGTATTATCTTCAATTGCAGCCTGTAACATCTCAACCCGATATTCGACTTTTGTATCGGATTTTTCTTTATGGGGCGGTTCGTTAGAAGGGATGAACCATACCTCATCAAGATCTAAGGCCTCTAACACTTCCTCCGCTATCATTAAATGTCCATAATGAGGAGGATCGAATGTTCCCCCTAATAAGCCGACCTTTTGCATATGACTCTCCTTAAGGTAACTCAATTTGTTTATTTTCTTGTGATTCTTTATACAATACAATAATGTTACCGATTATTTGTACAATTTCTGCATCAGTTTCTGTTCCAAGTTGTTCAGCAACTTCATTTTTATCTTCCATGTTATTTTGTAAGATTGATACTTTAATTAGTTCTCTTTTTTCAAGTGCTTCACTAATCTGGGTGGTCATGTTTTCATTCACACCTGATTTACCGACCTGAAAAATCGGGTTTAAATGGTGCGCTTGTGCTCTTAGAAATCGTTTTTGTTTACCTGTTAACATGATTAATTTCCTCGCAATCTTTGTTCTAGTTGGAAAAGGATGGTATCTAAAGGTGCTTTTTTATCTGTCCATATCTCAAAGGCTAATTGCGCTTGGTACAATAACATTGCATGTCCAAAATGGATGCTTGCTCCTTGTTGTTTCGCTTCTTGTAACAACTTGGTCATTAATGGTTGATATACTATGTCACTGACTACTGTATGTGCTTGTAAGTTCGTTAATGCTATAACCTGTGCTTCTATGTTCGGTTTCATCCCTACAGATGTTGTTTGAATAATCACATCATATTTAAACAATTGTTGTTCTGCTTCACCGAATGTTAGGATGTCAGTTGCAATAGCTGGTTCTTTTAAATCCAATAATAGTTCTGCTTTTGCTGATGTTCGATTAGCTATGTCGACTCTTTCCAATGACTCATTCATCAATGCCCGATAAATCCCTCTTGCTGCACCGCCTGCACCGAGAACTAAAACTTTTTTATCTTTTCCCGAAACATCTGGAAAGGAAGACTTTAACGATCGTACAAATCCATATCCGTCTGTATTATAGCCTTTCCATTTCCCATTTTCACAAACAACCGTATTGACCGCTCCAATTTTTTTTGCATCAAGATCAAGTTCATCAAGAAATGGTATAATTGCTTGCTTATAAGGTACCGTCACATTAAAACCATCAACCTGCTCATTTTTTAACAGTTCTACCTGTGCCGCTAAGTGTTCGAGGTCTGTCTCATGCAGCCGGTATTCCCCATCAATACCGAGCTTTTCCATAAATTGATTATGGATCCATGGTGACAGTGAATGACCAATTGGCTGGCCAATCAATCCTAGTGATAATGCCATGCTCCTCCCCCTAACCTTTATATAAACGAATCGCGAATACTCACAGTTACACCTTTCGGACTATGAGCTGTAACACTTGCACTCCCATTCGTGATCGTAACCCAACCTAAACCTGGAAAAACGATGTCCGTTTTTGGCTGTTTAATCCGAAATGAGTGCTTTGTAAAGCCTGGCAACTTTTCTAATGTTTCTTCGTCAGGTGGCGATAGCAACTCACCTACATGTTTCGTATATAATTCATCAGCATTAGCTAATTTTGTACGATGAATGTTAAGTTGATTAGAAAAATAACAAACAAATGACTGCTTCTCCCCTTGTTCAAAATCTAACCTTGCCAAACCTCCAAAATAGAGTGTTTGCTTATCTTCTAATTGAAAAACTCTCGGTTTAATTTCCTTTTTAGGTGTTATTATTTTCAAATCCTGATCAGAAATATAGTGAGCCATCTGCTTACGATTAATCACACCTGGTGTATCATATAAAGAACTCTTATCATCTAAAGGAATGTCAATGAACCCCAATGTTGTTCCCGGGAAATAAGATGTCGTGATGGCATCGCCAATTCCTGTAGATTCATTAATAAGCTTGTTGATAAATGTTGATTTTCCAACATTCGTACTTCCAACTACATAGACGTCCTTTGTTTTCCTGTAAGCTTCAATTGCAGATCTTAACTGCTCCATTCCTTGACCTTTAACTGCCGAGATCAGAAATACATCCTGAACAGTTAATCCTAAGTCCTTAGCAGATTTTTTCATCCATTGTTTCAATTTACCAATATTCGTTGACTTTGGCAGTAAATCTACTTTGTTACCTACTAAGATAATCGGATTATTCCCTGTTAACCGACCAAGACTATTAATGAATGTACCGTTGAAATCAAATATATCAACCAACTTTACAATCAGTCCTTGTGTATTTCTAATTTGGCTGATCATTTCTAAAAAATCATCATCACTGTATGAAACATCTTGTACTTCGTTATAATGCTTTAAACGAAAGCATCTTTTACATATAATCGTATCATTATCTAAAGCAGATGCTGGCACAAATCCTGCCTTGTTTTCGTCCTCAGTTTGAATAGTTGCACCACATCCCTGGCAACTTAATTGCTCTTCTGTTACTCTTTCCAAGTAATCATCCCTTTCCTACGCATCCAGCTTAATATTCGACGTTCGATTTGGCGATTAATTTTAGTGATTTTACCATCTGTTTTAACAATCGGTACTACTAAAATGGTATAAAAACCTGCTCCATTTCCACCAAGTACATCCGTTAACAGCTGATCGCCGATAACAACTATTTCATCTTTTGATAATTTCATATCTTTTGCCGCTCTTTTAAAAGCTCTTCTAAGTGGCTTTCTTGCACTATAAACGAACGGTGTATTCAATGGTTCCGAGAAAAGTTTCACTCGTTGCTCTTTATTATTTGAAATAATCGTTACTTTTATATCGTTTTCTTGCATTAAACGAAACCATTCAATAATTTCAGGAGTAGCATATTCCACATCCCATGCAACTAATGTGTTGTCTAAATCCGTAATGATCCCCTTTATTCCTTTTTCTTTTAATTTCTCTGGCCTTATCTCAAATACATCTTTCACATGCTCATTAGGTAGAAATCTTTTAAGCAATGACACTTCACCTCAATTTTCCCATTCATTTCCTCATACTATCCTTTACATGATAAACAATTTCCGGCTATGTTTCAAAGTATAATAACCTCACCTATTATGTACCCCATCTTAATTTAACTCATAATTCAATAAAAAATAATCATATATATGCAATAATCTTAGATATTTTCAATAAACATTTCGACAAAAATCGACAAACGATATTCTGTGGATAACTTTATACACATTTTCACGATTGCTATACCAACAATCCATCAAGTAGTGCACAGTTTATTAACAAGTTGTATACAATCACCTGTAGATAACTTCCATGTTGTCCCACTTTTCCATTCATGGTAAAGTATTAATAACTTCTTGATAGAACTACTTTGTTTCCTTAAATACAGGTAGGAAGGCGACTTCCAATAATGGAGGGGCTAAAAAATGGAACATTTATCAGATGAATTATTAATTGAATCTTACTACAAAGCAAACGAATTACAGCTTAGTGTTGAATTCATCGATTTAATTGAAAAAGAGATAAAAAGAAGATCACTAACGAGAGAAATCAGCTATACAAGTTAATCAATTTTTAGTTCTTCATCTAATTGAATAACGAAGAATTGTCGAAAATTCGTCATAAAACTGTCGAACTCTTGTCATTATTATAAATGACAAGAGTTTTTTATTTATATTATGTGAGCGCATAAACATGTTTAGTTGAATTCTATTGCCGATTCTGATTACAATAGCATTACGAGTGCTTTATAATCATTAAGGAGGATCATCGGATGTTGTTTGCAGTTTTTGCCCCACTAATTATCGCTTTTATTATTCCCTTTCTAAGCAAGTATAAAGAGAAAATACATACAGGTTATTTTGTACTTCTCGTTCCATTAGCAATCTTCATCTATTTTATTAAATTTGTTGGAACTGATTTTACACCAGTTCTTCAACAAATATCTTGGATTCCATCATTAGATATAAATGTTTCCTTATACTTAGATGGCCTTAGCTTACTATTCGTGCTATTAATTAGTGGCATTGGCGCATTGGTCGTACTTTATTCAATTTTTTATCTACATAAATCAGAAAAACTAGGACATTTTTATGTTTACCTACTTATGTTTATGGCAGCAATGCTAGGAGTTGTTCTTTCTGACAATATTTTTGTCCTATACACTTTCTGGGAACTAACCTCAATTTCTTCGTTCTTGTTGATTGGTTATTGGGATCATAGAGAACGCTCCCGCTATGGTGCAATGAAATCAATGATTATCACGGTTTTTGGTGGACTTAGTCTATTAGGTGGATTTATTCTTTTGTCTGTTGTGACAGGCTCGAATAGTATCCAAGCCATGATTAGTCAAGTGGATGTTATTATAAGTAGCCCTTTGTTCCCTTTAATTGCAGTATTTATCTTTCTAGGAGCATTTACGAAATCGGCACAATTCCCTTTTCATATATGGTTGCCTGATGCAATGGAAGCTCCAACACCAGTAAGTGCCTACTTGCACTCTGCAACGATGGTTAAAGCAGGTATTTATTTAATTGCAAGATTTTCACTTATCCTTGCAGCTTCTGAGTGGTTTTTCGTGGTCGTTAGTGGATTTGGTATTATCACACTATGTTGGGGATCCTATATGGCTGTAAGGCAAACGGACCTAAAAGGTATACTAGCGTTTTCTACGATTAGTCAGCTTGGTATGATCATGACAATGTTAGGTTTTGGTACGAAGGCTGCTGTTTTTGCTGCGGTATTTCATATTTTAAACCACGCAACCTTTAAGGGTAGTCTATTTATGGTAGCAGGTATCATTGACCATGAAACAGGATCAAGAGATATTCGCAAGCTAGGTGGCTTAATGACACTTATGCCTATATCAGCGACACTCGCGCTATTTGGAACTTTTTCTATGGCTGGTGTACCATTACCTTTCTTAAACGGCTTTTACAGTAAAGAATTATTCTTTGATACAGCAATTCATTTACCTGACACATCCTTAGCAGCTGCTGAGATTCTGCAGCAAGTGATTCCCTACTTAGCGGTACTCGGAAGTATCTTTACATTTGTTTATTCTATGTATTTATTGTTTGGAACCTTTACAGGCAAGCAACAGTTGGACCAACTACCAAAGAAGCCACACGAAGCACCGTTTGGAATGCTAGTAGCTCCGGCTATTTTAATTGCTGGTGTGATTGTGATTGGTGTAATTCCAAACTTGTTTAATGAAACACTGCTTGCCCATGCTACATCGGCTATTACAGGACAAGAGATCGATAAACATATTTCATTCTGGTATGGCTTTGAATATCCGCCGTTATACATGTCACTTGCGGTTGTTGGCATCGGTTTTCTCTTGTATTGGTTTAAAAAATACTGGACACGTATTTACACTGTATTTCCTGGTAAAGCCAGTCTTAACGATATTTATGATGGTCTCTTAGTAAGAGTTGAAACATATTCAGAGAAGATTACAAATGGCTATATGAATGGTTCATTACGAAGATATGTAGCTTTAATTGTTTCGACGATGACGGTTGTCACGCTTCTCTTTTTATTTTTCACAAATGGCTTTACGTATACTACGGATGATTTAGCTCCAATATCAATTGGGCAAGTACTAATTGGACTAATGATGGCCATTGCTGCAATAGGTACGATTTTTGCTAATAATAAAATAGCAGCGATTCTCATTTTAGGTGTTGTTGGTTATGGGTTAGCAATTTTGTTTGTGATGTATTCTGCACCTGATTTAGCTTTAACACAATTGGTTGTCGAAACGATTAGTGTCGCATTATTTTTGCTTTGCTTCTATCACTTACCAGCACTTAGAAAACGAACAGAGGGAATTGGCTATAAAACAACCAATTGGATGATCTCGATTAGTTTCGGTGCGTTAATGACACTCATTGCAATTTCTGCACATAGCAGTAAATGGTTTGATTCGATTTCTACTTATTTCTTAGAACAATCGTATAAATTAGGTGGCGGTGATAACGTTGTTAATGTCATTCTTGTTGACATGCGTGGTCTTGATACGTTATTTGAAATAACAGTGCTTGGCATTGCGTCGTTAGCGATTTTTGGATTAATTCGTTTACGTGATAAGGGGGCGAAATAACAGATGGAAATCTTAATGTCTATTCTTGCCGGTATTTTGTTTACAACCGGCATTTATAACCTATTACAAAAGCAGTTATTGCGAATTATAATTGGTACTGCCTTAATATCGCATGGCGCTCACTTGTTTATCTTAACGATGGGTAAGCTAGGACGCGGGATTCCGCCTATTCTTATCAGTCATGATGCAGATGTTAGCCATTATACGGACCCTTTACCACAAGCGCTTATTTTAACGTCTATCGTAATTAGCTTTGGGGTAACAAGCTTGTTGTTAGTGCTTGCATATCGCGCAGCAAAAGTTAACGAAACAGACAATATGGATTTATTAAGGAGTAACGAAGATGAGTAATTTAGCAGTATTACCAATTGCATTGCCACTGCTGTTCGGTATCATAGTGGCATTTATACATAACCGAATAAAAATTGTACGGACAATCTCTAAACTATTCGCTATCATTAATTTAGTAGTTGTTTCCTACATTGCATATTCCGTAATAAACGATGGATCCATTATCTTAGAAACAGGTGGTTGGGAAGCACCGTATGGTATTGTTCTCGTTGCTGATTTGCTCTCTATTATACTTGTGTTAACGACAAACATTATCGCTGTAGCCTGTGTATTCTATGCACCGAAATCGTTGTCGGAAAAGCAGGAAGCATTCTATTTTTACGCTTTCTTCTTTATGTTAATTAGTGGTGTTTCTGGGGCATTTCTAACTGGTGATTTGTTTAACTTATTTGTTTTCTTTGAAGTACTATTAATGGCGTCTTATGGATTAATTGTCCTTGGAGGTGGAAAAGTACAATTACGTGAATCAATCAAATATGTACTCATTAACTTATTTTCATCGATGATCTTCGTTACAACTATTTCCTTTCTTTATTCTGTCGTTGGAACAGTGAACATGGCGCAAATTGCTGAGCGGGTACAGGAAAGTAATCAAGGTGGGATTTTAACAACAATAGGGATTTTGTTATTTTTCGTGTTTGGTACAAAGGCAGCTCTATTCCCTTTATATTATTGGCTACCGAAGCCATATACTGTACCAAATCCGGTTGTTTCAGCAGTGTTTGGTGCCTTACTAACTAAAGTGGGTATTTACGCAATTCTTCGTACATACACGTTAATTTTTGTTGACCAATCCAATTATGCACATGAATTATTTATTTGGATTGCTGGGTTTACGTTAATCTTTGGAGTTATCGGTGCTCTTTCAACAAACAATATAAAGCTCATTATTGCTTATAATATTATTCCTGCTGTTGGTTTTATGATAATGGGGATTGGAATATTTACCGAAACAGCGATTAGCGGAACGGTTTATTACTTGATTCATGATATGATCATTAAAGCAGCACTCTTTTTACTTGTTGGGGCTGTCTCCTTCTTAATGGGGACTTCTGATTTAAGAAAGCTGTCGGGCTTTATTCATCACTATCCGTTATTAGGCTGGCTCTTCTTCATTGCTGCATTCGTTCTTGCGGGGATTCCACCTTTTAGTGGGTTTGTTGGCAAGTTATTATTATTAAATAGTGCTTTTGAATCTGGAAACATCGCGATTGCTATCATCGGATTAATTGGCAGTTTATTAATCTTACTTAGCCTCATGCGCATCTTTGTAAGTGGGTTCTGGGGTGAAAAAACGCCTATTAAGGTTAATAAACAGGCTGCCAATCAATTCTCGTTACCAATCATTTTTTTACTTTGTTTTTCCGTTTTGCTCGGAGTTGGTGCAGAACTAATTTATCCGACAATTGCTGATATTTCTAGTTACCTAATGGATCCTGACGTATATATTGATTCTGTTTTAAAGGAGTAACGCCTAATGACCCTTCAAATTGTAATTAACATTAGTATTGCATTCATGTGGATGTTTTTGTACGAGGATTACACGTTTTTAACGTTTGTATCTGGCTATATAGTTGGGATACTCTTGTTATTCCTTTTGCGCCGCTTTATACCAGGTTACTTTTACATGAGGCGAGTTGTAAATGTATTAAAGCTTGTCCTACTATTCTTCAAGGAACTTCTATTGTCCAATCTTGAGATTGTTAAGCTTGTATATAAACCAAAACTAGATATAGAGCCAGGAATATTCGCGTTACCAACAGAATTAAAAACGAATTGGGAAATAACTATGCTGGCTAATCTAATTACATTAACGCCCGGCACATTATCTGTTGCCGTTTCTAAGGACCAGTGCGTGCTATATATTCATGCGATGGATTTAGATGATGATGAAAAAATGATTACATCAATCAAAGATACATTTGAAAAAGCGATCATGGAGGTGACAAGATGACCATTAATACGTTACATGATTGGATTGATAATGTGGCCATATTTTGTATTTTTGTTTTATCCATCTCTCTGCTTATACTTCTATACCGAATTATCGTTGGGCCAACTAATCCAGACAGAGCAATGGCATTAGACGTAGCAGGAATTAATTTAATGGCTGTCGCAGGCATGGTTGCCATTCTATTAGTAACGACAAAATTAAACGATGTGATCCTCTTAATAGGAATTTTGTTGTTTATTGGTACAATTGCGGTTGCCAAATTTTTAGAAAAGGGTGTTATCATTGATAGAGACGTGGATTAGAGCATTTTTTGATATCGTCATTATATTATGTTTATTGATTGGCACCTTTTTCATATTTTCCAGTTCGATTGGATTAATAAGATTCCCTGACGTATATACACGACTGCACGCTGCTACTAAAGCATCAACACTCGGGGTTTCCGGAGTCATGATTGGTGCATTCATCTTTTTGTATATTGAACATGGAATTGTCAGTGGTAAACTTATTCTTGGAATTATCTTTGTATTATTAACTGCTCCTGTATCCGGGCACATGATTTCTCGTTCTGCCCATCGAATTGGAATTAAGCCTTGGAGCAACAAATATACAAAGGATGATTTAGCTGAGGCATATAAGAAAGAAGAAAACAATTAATAATTTCAAAAAACTCTTATCAACAGATAAGGGTTTTTTTATTAGATTCTGCAGTAGGACGTGCACGAAACAACGTCTTCTTTCATAAGGTGATTATATAGGCAAAAGCCCAAACTGCAGGAGGTGCATGTGTTTGTCTAGTATTTTAAGCGCACTTGCTTTACTTATTAAAGAGGCGTTATTCTTTGTATCGTATATTAAAAATCATGCCTTTCCTCAACCCTTACCACCAGAAGAAGAGGCGAAATACATTGAGAAAATGCATAATGGAGATGATCACGCTCGAGACAAATTAATTGAGCACAATTTAAGATTAGTCGCTCATATTGTTAAAAAATTTGAAAATACTGGGGAAGACACGGAAGATTTAATAAGCATCGGTACAATCGGACTAATTAAGGGCATAGAAAGCTTTTCAAGCGGAAAAGGAACGAAGCTTGCAACCTACGCAGCGCGATGTATTGAAAACGAAATTCTGATGCATTTACGAGCCTTAAAAAAGACAAAAAAGGATGTATCTTTACACGATCCAATTGGCCAAGACAAAGAAGGTAACGAAATTAGCCTGATTGATATTTTACAGTCAGAAAACGATGATGTTATTGAGTATATTCAGTTAAACATGGAAGTTGCCAAAATTAGAGAGTATTTAGACATCTTGGATGAAAGAGAAAAAGAAGTAATTAGTTGCAGATATGGCTTAAATAATGAGGATGACTTAACTCAACGAGAAATAGCAAAAAAATTAAAAATTTCACGTAGTTATGTTTCCCGTATTGAAAAGCGTGCTTTAATGAAAGTATTTCATGAATATTATCGGAAAGAGAAAAGATAACTTGATTCATCTGGGACATTCACCTATACACTTTTATTTCTAGAATCATAAACTGTAATAAACGCTCCTGAAAAGGCGGTGAATGTAATGTCTTATTGGGGATATGAATCGTATGAACCCTATAGTCCGAATCAAGCTTTTCCTTTCTACGGATACAATCCTAATTATGGATATTATGATTCCTATGGATATGGGTACGCTTCCAATAATGGAATAGGTTTTGGCTTATTCATCGTTGGGGTTGTATTATTATTAATTCTTGGTGGCGGCTATTACTATTACAATTATGTATGATTAGTTTAGGAACAGGAAACCATATAAATAACCCTATGATTCCAACAGTAGAATCATAGGGTTATTTATTTTCAAGCTCATTATATTGAAATTGCATACTTCTTAATTTCCACGCAAATGCTCCAGCAATAGAAATTGACACTAACAATAATCCAATGACTAGGTTTGCTAATTCACTCGGGTTAAAAAACACAGTAATAAGCATGCCTAAATAAAGATAAAAACTTAAAATTAATAAGGTAACTAAAAATCTACTATAATCTTCAATCTTCTGTTTCATACTAATCATTTCACTATCCACTTTCACTTCCCCCTAACTTCTTCTATAACATGAGGATCAAAAAGACAAAACAACGATGAGATTAGTCGCTGACATTTGGCTCCTCTTTGAATAACCTATAATAGTATTCTATCATAAAAGTGGCGTGAAGTTAGGATGTAAAAGATGGAAAAGCAGGTTACGTGTTAATCGATATTGCTTACCATTTCCATAATCAACGTAGCAGCATTTGTAGCTGCTGTTTCTAAAAATGTTTCAAAAGAAACTGACGCTTCTTTACCAGCAATATCAGATAAAGCACGTATGATAACAAAAGGCGTATCGTATTGATGGCATACATGTGCAATTGCTGCAGCTTCCATTTCTGCAGCAATCATCGTAGGAAATTTGCTCCGAATAAATTCAACACGCTCAGGATCAGACATAAATGCATCACCAGTCGCTATCATTCCTTGCATAGCTTTACAGTTTGTAGCAATTTCTGTTGCCTTCATAGCCTGTGATATTAACGTTTCATCAGCAGTAAATGCAGCAGGCAATCCCGGTACTTGTCCATATGCATAATCAAAGGCAGTAACATCTACGTCATTGTAAACAACAGTTGTAGAAACAACAATATCTCCTACCTCTAATTCTTTCGCAAAACCACCTGCAGATCCCGTGTTTATTATTTTTTCTGGTTTATATATTTCGTGCAAAATTGTGGTAGCAATCGCCGCGTTTACTTTACCTATCCCTGATTTTAATAATACGACTTGTTTTCCTTTTAATAAGCCTTCTGTAAAAACACAGCCTGCAATTTCTTGTTGTTTCGTATCTGTCATATTTTTTTGCAACAATTCTACTTCTTCGTCCATAGCTCCGATAATTCCAATAGTCATTAATAAATCCTCCTAGAAAAGTTTGAAAAATTCTATGCTGTATTGATTACTTATTCAGCATCAGTTTCTGTGTTTTTATCTGTTGTTTCATCAGAAGTATCTGTTTCCGGTTCTTTTTTATCGTTTTCATTTAGTTCTTCTACCTTCGTTGGAAGCCAGCCTCCAGCATCCGCCCAGCTTAAATAAACACGATAAATTTCTGTTTGTGCATTATTACTCACGGTGGCAATCATCTTCTTATCTCCGCCATTTTCTAACCGCCATGTAATCATATCATCAGAAACAAGACCTGTTGCCAGATATACCGCTTGAATAGCATCCTGCCAATCCTGTGAATCTTGCTTCCAAGAAAATGCATATGGGGCCTGAAGTTCTGTTGGAACTGGTTCCCAATCGCCTGTATAAGCCCTAATAACGTTATCATCGTCGGTTACTTCAATTTCAGTTACTTCTGTATCACTTTGATCAGTTGCTTCATCAGAAGGGCTTTCTTGCTCCTCTGTTACTTCATCTGCTTCATTTTCTGATCCTGGTTCCGATTCGGAATCCGATGGAGAATTATTTTCTTCAGTAGTATCCGATGATTCTTGATCGTCAGTCGGATTCTGCTCTTGTTGATCCTCCCCATTGTTTTGGTCAGCAGCTGTATCTGCACGGTCATCTTCTCCATTATTACCAAAAACGAATACAGCTATTAAGGCAATAATCAATATACTTGATACTCCAATTAACCATGAAATAGTTTTTGTACCTTTTCTTTTCTTTTCAAATCGATTAACTCTTGTGTACGGATCACGTTCGTAAGCCATATTATGTATCCTCCCTCTTATGTATTAGCAATTCCTATTTTGATAATCATAGGCTATAACCTCTGCATTGCGCCTTATAGCCCTTTTCGGGTCTATGTTCCTAAGTAATGAGTAAGACCCTCATTCATGTATAGTACATGCCTGTCCTTACTATTATACTATGATTGATGGATAGGACCAATGAATGATTTAGTTGTAAAAAAATTAAAATCTTTGTCGAAATAATTCTAGTTTTGACATATAGAAAGGATTATCAGCATAAACATCAAATATCTAGATGAAACAAACTTAAAAGGAGAGTGTGAAGTTTGCAAATTACTACATTTGATCGTAAATTATGGCATTTAACATCATTTGACACTGTAGGTTACAACCGCAAGGCACGCGAATTTGTAGTTTATTTATTTGACGGTACACAGATCCATTTGTTTGATGTTGAAGAAATTGATATTTTCCACTTTTTAACAGCACTTAATAAGGACAATTTTTTATTACAAATTTTATTAACTCGCTATCCGTATATACAAATAAAAGACAAGGTTTCCCATCCCATTTAGGGTGGGATGGGATCCTTGCCTTAATCTACCGATTATCTAACAATTTCGTAACAACATCATGAAAAATCTTATAGTTTAATGCTTGGCGCGACGTTTGTTTCAGATCAACGACTGCCATAGCATATTGTGGATTTTCTCTAGGGAAATATCCAACAAACCAATGATTTGTATTACCAGAAATACCGGTTTCAGCCGTTCCTGATTTACCTGCGACAGGTAATTCACTAAACGAAGAGCCTGTACCATTGTCAACTACCCCAGCTAATAGTTGCTGCAGCTGTTTTGCTGTATCTACATTAATACCCTGATTTGGTCGTTGATGTGACGGGAAATTGGCCATGGTAGTCCCATCTTTATATAAAATCTTAGCCACTGCTCTTACTTCTTTGTATTTTCCATCCTGAGCAATTGTTGCAGCCATATTAGCCAGTGCAAGCGGTGTAACCTTCACTTCTTTTTGACCGATAGAAGTTTGGGCAATTGCTCTTGGAACATAGCGGTCCTCATCATTTCCCCATATAATTCCTTGTTCTTCCTCTGGAAATTGTTTAAATTCACTAAAATGAAACAAATCTCCTACCCATCCTGTAGTTCCAATTAACCCCAATTTATCTGCATAGGTTTCCAATATTGTTGGATCAGTAGCTACTAGTTGATTGCCGATCTTTGCAAATGTATAGTTACAGCTCTGCGCGAAACTCTCTGCGAAATTTAGAACTCCTAATTCACGATTGGCTGTACCTTCACCATATAAATCCAAATTACAATCATACGATTTGTCGATACTATTGTGCTGTTGTTCTATTGCGGCCGCAGCTACAACCGTCTTAAACACAGAACCGGGAAAATGTCGTACAAGCATCTGATTCTCCACTGTATTGTTTATATATGGCTGATTAGAATCTATTTTGGGTCTTGAAACCATAGCCAAGACATCTCTAGTTTTGACGTCAAGCAATACAAGACCGCCTTTTTCTAGCTGATGTTCATCGATTACTTCCTCTGCTATTTGCTGCATTGTTGCATCGATGGTTGTTTGGATTTTCAACGGATAAAAATGGTCTTGTTGACCTAGATAACGTAGCGACAAACCAAACAATGGTGAACCCTTAGCATCGACATGATACATTAATTTTTCTTCATTTTTCGATTGAAGGAATGAGTCAAACGTCTGCTCTAATCCTGAGATTCCAAGTGGCTGATTTTTCTCATCGTCGTAACGTGCTTGGAATTCCTGTGGATTTGATCGGACAATTCCGAGTAAATGACTAGCAAGCTCTGGATCACCTTGCACCGTGCGTTCAACTGCAACTAATCCAGGAATAGCTTCTTCCTTCACAGTTGTATATAATCCCTCCTGAATCGAAGTATCAAGCAATTTTGATAAATAGATTGCTTCATCGACATTGGCAAGCTTTTCTTTCCAATCTAAGTCAGCATGAGACAACTTGTCCCTCACTTTCTCAGGAAGTTCTATCGTCGATACAAATGGGAAAACAACGATATCTTTTTGGATAACGTTGTTAAGTGGTACCCCTAGATTATCAAGAAAAACACCTCTACCGCTGGATAATTTAATCTCGGTAGTGCGTTGGTTTACACTGTTATCCAACAGATTAACTTGTTCCTCTCCATAGTTCTCTGTTGATATTAATTGAATGTCAGCGAGCTTGTATAAAATAAATACAAATAAGATCAATAAACATACAGAGAAAAAATATACACGTGTTTTTTTCATTATTATTCACCTCTCCTTACTATCATTATCAACAATATTTAGTAAGGATAAACAATGATCAGTAAGAGTTAGCAAGGGAATGGCGGATGTGGCATATCTTGTTCAAGAATCATCCGTGGTAAGGCTTTGAGCGAGAACTTAATTTGGAACGATTACGTTTTCTTGAGACACTAAAGTATGCCATAAGTTATCTTCTACGCGGACAGTTGAGGCCTTATTTTGTCTTCAAATCTAATTTTGACCATTTGCCGGACATGAGGGACCTTATTTGCTTATAAAAGACACAATAGCAACTATTTTATCAAAATAACAGCGCTGATGCCGCACAATTCCAATCATGTCTCTATTACCACAAATAAGTGCACTAGTGGCCGCCAAATCAATTCCCCCTTGCTATTAAGAAAAGCGCAGAGCGCCGCTTAGAAACGTAGCGACTGGAGCGAATCGACTAAAGATAAAGGAATCATGATGAGCCTTGCGAATCAATGATGACTTATCGTAGGCGATTCGTGAAGTCGTGTAGTTTCTGGCGCTCGGAGCTAGACACATGAAAAGCGCAGAGCGCCGCTTAGAAACGTAGCGACTGGAGCGAATCGACTAAAGATAAAGGAATCATGATGAGCTTGCGAATCAATGATGACTTATCGTAGGCGATTCGTGAAGTCGTGTAGTTTCTGGCGCTCGGAGCTAGACACTTGTACAAATTTATAATGCTTTCTTATCATTAAAAAAGATGCCCCACAAGTGAGACATCTCATTCTTAACCTATTCAACTTTTAATAATTTTATTTCCATATCTCCACCAGGTGTTGGGACATTAAGTGTTTCCCCTACCTCATGTCCAAGCAAGCTTTTTGCAATTGGTGAATCATTCGAAATTTTCCCTTCAAACGGATCAGCTTCTGCACTTCCAACAATTGTATAGCTCTCTTCATCACCATCAGGTAGTTCTTTAAAAGTAACCGTTTTACCTAGTGATACTTTATTTGGATCTTGGTTGTCAGCTTCTATAATTACTGCATTTCGAATCATGTTTTCAACTTGAGCAATTCGTGATTCTACAAAGGCTTGCTCGTCCTTCGCGGCATCATATTCAGAGTTCTCAGAAAGATCCCCAAATCCACGAGCAATTTTAATACGCTCAACAACTTCTTGACGCTTTTCCGTCTTTAGAAGGTATAGTTCGTTTTCTAATTTTTCTTTACCTTCTGTAGTCATGTAATAGCTTTTTTCTGTTGCCATGCTAAACACTCCTTTAATTCAACTATGATTTAATACCTTTAGATAAGTTCAATCATATATTTATTCGTTTTGTAACATGATGTTTCATAATCAGATTCACATAAGAGTAATTCCCTGTAAATGAAACATGAGTCTGAGGATAACTTTGATACATAACAATGCACGGCCAGCGACTAGCGATACTTCCCTCACTTCCGTACGATAAGTCAACATCGACTCACTACGTTCGTCGTGTTTCCTTTATCTCCTACGGCTCAGTCCAGTCCGTACGTCGCTAACCGGCGCCCTGCGCTTTCGACAACCAATAAAAACTACTAACCAATACTATGGCAGATTTTACACAATTTTTCAATACTTTTCTATTGAAAGCTGATTAAAATGCTTTACTGTCTAAGATCGTCTTGATTTTACTAGCCATTATATCAATAGCTACAAGGTTTTGCCCGCCTTCAGGTATGATAATATCTGCATATCGCTTGGTTGGTTCAATAAATTGTAGATGCATAGGACGTACCACATTTATGTATTGCTCAATAACAGAATCGATACTGCGCCCTCTTTCCTTCATGTCTCTCAATATCCTTCTAATTATTCTAACATCCGGATCTGTATCCACAAACACTTTAATATCCATTAAATCAAGCAAGCGAGGATCTTCTAATACCAAAATGCCTTCTAAAATGATAACATCCTTCGATTCCACTGAAATAAATTCTCCTGAGCGTGTATGTAATGTGTAATCATAAACAGGTTTCTCGATGGTTTGTTTATTTAATAATGCATGTACGTGCTCGATAAGCAAATCGTTATCAAATGCAAGTGGATGATCATAATTTGTGTTTAACCGCTCCTCAAAAGGTAAGTGTGATTGATCTTTATAATAATAATCCTGCTCAATAACAAGGATTGTTTTTTCAGAAAATCTCTTACTTATCGAACGTGTAACTGATGTTTTTCCTGATCCAGTTCCACCGGCCACACCGATTACTACTGGTTTATTTATAGACATGTTAGTTATATCCCCTTTTTCTATTATCTTTTTACACTAACAGCAATGCCGTCACCAATCGGTACAATAGTTGTCCTGTATAAAGGATGTTCTGTTAAGAAGCCATTATACGTACGAAGTTTTTTTGCTATTTTTGATATTCGCTTATTTTCTCCAACATCATGTGCAACAAACCCTTTGAAAAGCACGTTATCAGAGATAATAATCGCATCTTCAGTCAAAAATTCACTAAAGATCTCAAAAAACCGTTGGTATTGCCCTTTGGCAGCATCGATGAATAACATGTCATAAGGTCCTTGATCCTTAATCTTATTAGTTTGTTCGAATGCATCACCAAATATAACATTTATTTTATTTTGTTTTGATAATTCCTGTATATTTTTAACTGCCTCGCTATATCGTTGTTCATCTCTCTCCACAGTAACAACAGTTGATTGTGGGTGAGCCTCTAGCATGCGCAACGCTGAATAGCCAATAGCTGTACCTATTTCCAAAATTTTCTTCGGTTGCTTCATTCGCACCATTTGCATAAGAAAATCGATACCTAATGGTTCCATTATTGGCACATTATTGATTTTTGCGTAGGCTTCTAATTTCGTAACCCAATCTTTTGGTTTATCTAATGTACCTAGTAAATATTGTTCTAAATGCTTTTCCACTTCGGTAGAGACCTCCTGATGATAATCATTATTTAATTCTCCAAAGGTAAAACAAACAAAGAGAAAGGAACAGGATATCTCCTATTCCCCGTCCCCTCTTACTTGGTGTGTTTCAATATTTTGTCTATGCTCATCAAATGTTTTTGCATAGTATATAGAACCATCACTTGCAGCAACAAAATACAAGTAATCCGATTCAATCGGTTCTACTACTGACTGCAAGGAGCTCTCTGAAAAATTGGATATTGGACCAATCGGAAGCCCCGTCACCACATACGTATTGTAAGGAGAGTGCACTTCTAAATCATCAAATAACACTCGATCCTTATGTTTTCCTAACGCATAAAGAACCGTTGGGTCTGTCTGTAGCTTCATACCATCTGCTAATCGGTTATAAAACACTCCCGAAATTTGCTTTCGATCTTCTTCTGTTCGAGCTTCATTTTCGACAAGAGAAGCCATCGTAATCGCCTCATGGACAGTCATCTTCTCTCCATAAAAATCCTTATCCAAAATTGTACTTAAATAATTCGTCAAGACGCTTTCTGTCTTATCTAACATAGCGGTTACAATCGTTTTTACCGATGGTTCTTCCTCATAAAAATCGTAGGTAGCCGCAAATAGATAACCTTCAAGCGGTGTTCGTATATCTTCTTGTAAAATTTCATCTGTTAAGATCGCTGGGTATTTATTCATCAATTGTTCAATATATGCAGGATCATTTACCGTTTCGATGAATTCTTCCTTATCTATGCCTGCATTTTGCGCGTAAATCTCAGCTATTTGGTCTATTGTTTTTCCCTCAGGAATAGTGACAGTTAAAACAGCCTCTTTCATTACTTTACCTGTTTGAAGTTTATTTATTACTTCGTCAAGTGTCATAGAAGGAGAAAAATCATATTCCCCAGCTTGGAATTGCGTAACATTATTAAATTTAATATAATACCTGAAAATTTTAGCATTGTTAATAATATTATTTTCTTCTAAAATAGCTGCAATTTGAGAAGTTGATGAACCTAATGGTATCTCCACTTTAGTTGTTGTATCATCTGTTGCATCCACAGGCTCTAATGCTGTTTTAATGTATGAATAACCCCAGTAAGCTCCTGCCCCAATTATTAACGTAATACACGTCAATGTTATCATTACTATTTTTCTAACTAGGCCGGCTTCTTCACCTTTTATATACTTAGGGTTAACTTGATTTTTTTTGTCTTCCTTTTTTCCGGAAGTTGTCATAGTATCTCCCCCTTTCATCCGATATATTATACTACAAAAAATAACATGATATCTAATAATAATTGATTTTTCTTTTACAAAAAGTTACATCATTTAATAATAAAACCGACCCAAGATATTATGGGCCGGTTTTTTCTCACCATTTTTCGGAATTAGACGTCTTCTTCTTCCGTTAGCGTGTTCAACATCTCTTCTACCATTTCCCATTCGTCATCCGTTTCAATTTGGAATAAGGAAAAATCGTCTTCATCGTTTGCATTTTCCTCATAGCGGAAAGCAAATACCTCAACTTCTTCTTCTTCTGACTGCTCTGCTGGTACTACTGCTATATACGAGTGTTCTGTTTGATCAACATCAAAGGTAAATAATACCTCAAATAGATGTTCCTCACCCTTCTCGTCAGGAATAATAATTCGTTCTTTTTCTTCTAATCCCACTTGATTGCCTCCTGTCCTAAGATTTGGCGTCTAAATAACTTTGTAAAATCATAACTGCCGCCATCTTATCAATTACTTTTTTACGTTTTTTTCTACTTACATCTGCCTCTATTAAAACTCTTTCGGCAGCCATTGTTGTTAATCGTTCATCCCATAATACCGTATCGATTCCAAATTGTGTTTCTAAATATTTGGCAAATTGCTGGGAAGCTTCACCTCGTGGCCCAATCGTGCCATTCATATTCTTCGGTAGACCAACAACGGCAAGAGTGATTTCATATTCTTCGATAATCGCCTTTAGTTCCTCTTGCGCCGTGCTATAATCTCTTTCATCCCAACGGATCGTCTTTAAGCCTTGTGCTGTCCATCCGAGACCGTCGCTAACTGCTACCCCAATTGTTTTTTGCCCAACATCTAGTCCTACTTTCTTCAATTTTGTTCCTCATTTTGTTGGCTTAAGTAAAATTTAACTAACACTTCTATAAGCTCGTCCCGTTCTATTCTCCGAATCAAATTTCTAGCATCCTTATGTCGAGGAATATATGCTGGGTCACCAGACAATAAATAACCAACGATTTGATTTATCGGATTATACCCTTTTTCTTGTAACGCTTCGTGAACTGTAAAAAATACTTCTTTAACATTTTCTTCAAAAGGTCCGTCTGAAAAATCAAACTGCATTGTTTTATCCATGGATCCCATAAAATCACCTCATTCTAAATTTTTACCGATTGCATTCTATATAATCTGCATTACTGCCATTATAATATAATGTTTGGCCGAATGATATCAGAAACTACTATACCTTAGAACGAACATAGGTTTCTGCATAGAGAAGCGCGTCTTTTAACTGATCAGGATTTTTACCTCCAGCTTGCGCCATGTCAGGACGGCCTCCGCCTCCACCACCACAACGTTTCGCTGTTTCTTTAATAAGATTTCCGGCATGAAAATCTCTTTCCATAAGGTCTTTGGAGACTCCTGCCGCTAACTGTACTTTATCATTGTTTACAGAGCCTAGCAAAATGATACCTGAGCCCATTTTTTGCTTTAGATCATCTACCATATTTCTTAATTGGTTCATGTCTGAGACGTCCACTTTTTGAACGAGTAATTTCACTCCGCTGATCTCTTGCACATGGTCTAACAAGGTAGATGCTTCCATTCTAGAAAGTTTAGCACTTAGTGATTCTTTTTCTCTTTGAACATCTTTTAATTCTTGGAACAAGCCATCGATTCGATCTGGAACTTTATCAACTGCAACTTTAAGTGCTTGTGCAGCTACTTGCAGTAATGCTTGCTTTTGATTCATGTAAAGGTAAGCACCTTTGCCTGTAACTGCTTCAATTCGACGTGTTCCTGCCCCAATACCAGTTTCTGTTGAAATCTTAAATAAGCCTATTTCTGCCGTATTGTTTACATGACACCCACCACAAAGCTCCAGGCTATAGTCGGCTACTTGTACAACCCTAACCGTGTCACCATACTTTTCCCCAAACAGTGCCATCGCACCCATTTCCTTTGCTTCTGCAAGTGAATGGTATTCTGTATTAACACTAATTGAAGCCCATATTTTCTCGTTTACAATTTGTTCAATTTGTTGTAACTCTTGATCAGAAATCGAACCAAAATGAGAGAAATCAAATCGTAACCGATCACTTGCTACTAGAGAACCCGCCTGGTTAACATGTTCACCTAATACGTCTTTTAGCGCTTGATGCAATAGATGTGTAGCTGTATGATTCTTTTCAATTAATGCACGTGAAATCGTATCAACTTCCGTAAAGACCGCTGCTCCTTTTGCAATTGTACCTTCCTTCACTATTGCACGATGAAGATTTTGCCCTTTAGGCGCTTTTTGAACATCTTCTACATAAACCTTAGCGGTGTCAGTAACAATCCAACCTTTATCGGCAATCTGTCCACCACTTTCCGCATAAAAAGGTGTCTCTTCTAGAAATAGATAAACCTCATCACCAGTAGTAGCAGTTTCTACTAGTGTTTTAACTTTAATAATTTCTAGTACTTTCGTAGCTGAATTTAGCGTGTCATAGCCAACAAACGTGCTATCAGCTTCAATCATGCTAAATACTTCGTCTTGTATTTGCATGGAATCTACTTTTTGTCTTGCTTGACGTGCACGATCACGCTGCTTTGTCATTTCCGCTTCAAATCCTGCTTCATCAATCGTAAATCCTGCTTCTTGTACATATTCTTCAGTTAGCTCTTTAGGAAAACCATACGTATCATACAGTCGGAATACTTCTTCGCCTGGAAAGACATTACTACCTTTTTGTTTTTCTTTTTCAAGAATATCAGATAAGATTGTTAGTCCTTCACTAAGCGTTTCGTGAAAACGATCTTCTTCGGTTTTAATAACATTTTCAATAAAATCTTGCTTCTTCCTTACTTCTGGGTAGAATGGCTCCATGATTTCAGCTACAGTTGCTACTAATTGGAACATGAACGGCTTCTCTATTCCGATATTCTTCGCGTATCTTACTGCTCTTCTAAGCAATCTTCTTAATACATAGCCTCGTCCTTCATTTGAAGGAAGTGCCCCATCACTAACGGCAAAAGTTACCGTACGGATATGGTCAGCAATCACTTTGTAAGCAACGTCTGACTGCTTATCGCTATTGTATTTCACATTAGCATATGCTTCCGTTGCTTTCATAATTGGCAAAAATAAATCAGTCTCAAAATTAGTTGGTGTATCTTGGATTACACAAACCATACGTTCTAGTCCCATGCCAGTATCAATGTTTTTCTTTGGAAGCGGGGTGTACGTATCATCTGGATTATGATTAAACTGTGAAAAAACTAAATTCCAAATTTCCAAATAGCGTTCATTTTCTCCACCAGGGTACAGCTCAGCATCAGTTGGATCGTTGCCATATGCTTCTCCGCGATCATAAAAAATTTCTGTATTTGGACCACTAGGACCCTCACCAATATCCCAAAAATTTTCTTCTAATCGGATGATCCGTTCTTCTGGTAATTTAACAACATCTTTCCATAACTGATATGCTTCATCATCTTCAGGGTGAACAGTTACAGATAATTTCTCAGCATCAAAGCCAATCCACTTATCACTCGTCAAAAACTCCCACGCATACTCGATCGCCTCTTTTTTGAAATAGTCGCCAATCGAGAAATTACCAAGCATTTCAAAGAACGTGTGGTGACGTGCCGTATAGCCAACATTTTCAATATCGTTCGTCCGAATTGATTTTTGTGCGTTAACAATACGCGGATTATCAGGTATCACACGACCATCAAAATACTTTTTCAGTGTTGCCACACCACTATTGATCCACAATAATGTTGGGTCTTCTTTTGGTACTAACGATGCACTCGGTTCAACCTTATGTTCTTTTTCTTTAAAAAAATCTAAAAACATTTGACGAACCTCTGCAGAAGATAATTGCTTCATTTATTTCAGCTCCTTTTAATATGTAAACATAAAAAAACTCTCGTCCTGCATATATGCAGGGACGAGAGAAATATCGCGGTACCACCCTAATTATGGAACACAAATTTGTTCCATCACCTTATAGCGCTGTAACGGTGCAAACCGGTGGGGATTAGCCACACTCCGATCCTAGCTTCCATGATGCTTATCTAGAACTTCTTCCAGCCTCGGAAATTCCTCTCTTTAGACAAGTGAAAATCATGTACTCGTGATCATCTTTGATTTTGTTATTAAAGTTATTTAGTGATGCCTTGAGTAAGGCACATTATGTTGCTTTCGCACAAAATGCAAATCACCTTTGCTATGCGATATTATAGACAAAATTCTCACACCTGTCAATTACTTGCTCTATATGCTCGCGTATGGACGAGCACAACTTTGATAACGGACAGTACTGGAATGGCAATAATCATACCAATAATCCCACCAATTTCACCACCGACTAGTAAAGCAAATATAATTAAGATTGGGTGAATGTTGACGCTTTTCCCGACAATAAATGGAGAAAGTAAGTTTCCCTCGATAATCTGTACAATGAATACCGATAAAATAACGAAAAGCACCATTTTAATTGAAACAGTAAAAGCAATAATTACAGCGGGTACTGCGCCAATGATCGGACCAAAATATGGGATAATATTCGTCGTGCCGATAACAATTGCTAATAACAATGGGTATTTAATTCCTATTAACCAAAATAACCCATAAGAGGTAATCCCGACGAACAGACACACTAATAACTGTCCACGAATATAATCGCCTAGGCTTTTATCAATTTTTTGTAATAACTGCTTACCATCTTCCCGATACTTCCTTGGCGTTAGTTTAAATAAGCTCGATTTTATTAAACTAAAATCTTTTAACATGTAAAAAACGAGGACCGGTATAACAGCAATGACAATTACGATATCCATAATTTTTGTTGCTTGTCTGACCATTTCAGTAAGTATATTAGTAACCGCTTCTTCGAATTCATGCAAAAAATCATCCATCCGATCATGAACGGTTTCTGGTAAATACGATGTTTGTTCGTACATGCCATAAATAGAAGCACGATAAGTATCAACAAATTGCGGAAGATTTTCATTCAAATCTCGCAATTGATGAATGAACATTGGAAACGCCTTGTAAAAGATAAAACCGACGCCACCAAAAAAAAGCAAATAAATAAAAATGATTGCGAACCATCTAGGGAAGTTACTTTCATGGAGCTTTTCAATTATTGGATGTAACAAATAAGCAATTACTGCTGAGATAATAAAAGGTGTTAAAATTTTAAAAATGACAGAAAAGAAAGATTGATACAATGGAAATAATTTCGTTAACAAAAACAAAAATAAAAACGATAATATCCCAATCAAAATCCAATACAAGTAGTGCATTGAATTCTTTTGATTAAACATATATAACACGCGCCTCCTATCCATGAATCACTTTAAGAGACGACCCTTACGTAGTGTCAAGGGCCGCCAACTGATTTAGATATAGGTTTTCCAATTTAGATGTTTTTATCATGATCTGTGTCCGTCTTATTAGAAATTACGCATCACTCGACGCATGCCTTTTTGCATTTGTTTAACCGTACGGTTATCCATTACATCTCCAAGATTGTAATTATTCTTTTTTGCCTGACGATAAACCATCGTACCTATCCCTAAAGCAACTAACGAAGTTACAGTTTTGTTCATTCTATCATCACCACCATCTTAGATTACCATTGAGGTTTTCGCTCTTCTTCAGAAAATAGATCGTTTAATGAACTTAACGTTCCGTCCGGCTCGACTTGATGCATATCCAACGCGCCATCCATGACAGACAGTTCAATAAAACAGGTCCAACAATAAAACTGTTGGTTACCAATTTTCCCAATATCCTTACCTTTACAATTTGGGCAGTGCATAACGTATAGCAACTCCTTGCTCTTTCAAAAGTTTTTAACAAGTATGCCCAAATTTAGTAAAAATATAAGCAAAAATCAAATGGTACCCTTAGTGTGCGGACAATTACATAAAATCATAAGGGGAAAGTTCTTCCTCTTCCTCTGTCTGTTGTGACTGTTCTGTTTTATGATCGGCATTTAATTGCTGCATCAATTCGGATAGTGTTGTATTTCGTTTATTCGTATCCTCTTCTTTTACACCTCGAAGAAAAGCTTGTTTGTCACCACAAACAATTAACGATTTTTTACATCGTGTTATCGCAGTATAAAGCAAATTTTTCCGTAACATACGTCGATATCCTGGGACAACAGGTAAGATTACAATCGGAAACTCGCTGCCTTGTGATTTATGTATCGACGTACAATAGGCATGCATTAAATTATTCAAATCTTTACGCTCGTAAGCAACTTCTTTTTCATCAAATTGGACGATTACTTGCTCTGTCTTGTCCTCATTTTCGTCTTCCTCCATGATCGCTGCGATTTCGCCAATGTCACCATTAAACACGCCGTCTTCTGGCTGATTCACTAATTGAATTACTTTGTCACCTTTACGGAAGACCGCATCTCGTGTTCGAATCTCGCGACGCTGGCTTGATTTCGGGTTAATCAGCTTTTGAATTTCTTCATTTAAGCGGTGGATTCCTGCATGTGTCCGATACATCGGTGCCAACACTTGGAAATCTCGAATATCTACCCCTTTTTGATGTGCGTGCTTCACAATTTGCACGACAACATCAACAACTTGATGCTCCGAACAATTAATAAAATTAAAATCATGATCCTTCGTTAATAATTCGTCCGAACAATTGTTTTGCTTAATGGCATGGGCAATTTGAATAATCTTTGAACCTTCTTTTTGACGATATACCTCCGTCAGTTTTACTGACGGTACATGTCCACTTGCAAGTAAATCCGCTAAGACTTGACCAGGTCCAACAGAAGGAAGCTGGTCTTCATCACCAACAATTAAAATTTGCATATCATCCGGAACCGCTTTAAATAATTGATTGGCCAACCAAATATCAACCATCGAAAACTCATCAATAACGAGCAATTTCCCTGACAAAGGATTATTTTCATCCTTCTCAAACGATTCCTGCCCATTCCATCCTAACAAGCGATGAATGGTGACTGCTGGTAACCCAGTAGATTCGTAGATACGCTTTGACGCTCTACCTGTTGGTGCCGTTAACACAAATGGATAATCAGCGTCATCCTTATAATCACCTTTATCTAAGGAAAGCTTATTAATTTGCGCATAGGCATTAATAATCCCTTTAATAACGGTTGTTTTTCCAGTACCAGGACCACCCGTTAAAATCATCAACTTCGATGCCATCGCCTGTTTAATTGCTGTATATTGTTCGCCACCATAACTTAATCCTTCTTCATCCTCAATACTACCAACAATTTTCAGCAGTTCTGCTTCGGTTGATTCATCTTCCACCGGATGAGAAAGAATCCGTTCGACACTGGAAACAAATCCTGTTTCAGCATAGTAAAGCGATGGCAAATATACACGAGAATTCATGAAAATTAATTTTTGCTGCTCGTGTAGTTCTATTATTTCTCGGGAAATTTCATCAAACGATATATCCAATTGCTCCCCTTTGATTAAGTCATCAATTCGCTGTAAATGGTCTTTTAAAGACAAATACACATGTCCTTCTTGGATGCATTGCTGTAAAGTATAAATACAAGCAGCACGAATACGACTCGGATTATTCATTGCAATTCCGTTCTGTCTAGCAACTTCATCCGCACGTTGAAAACCAAATCCTTCAATATCAAACACATATTGATACGGATCTGTTTTTAAAATGTCTATCGCTTTTTCTCTGTAAGCCTGATAGATCTTTTGCGCCATTTTTAATCCAAAGCCATATTGCGAAAGATTAACAACAACATGTTCGAACCCTTGATGTTCTTTTAAATCATGATGTAATCGTTCCGCTTTCTCTTTCGTCATTCCTTGTACATCCAATAAACAATCAACATCGTTTAAGATTTTAGAAACAGCTGTTTCACCAAGCTTATCGATTATTCTAGCTGCCGTTTTTTTACCTATACCATAAAATAAATCACTTGAAAGATAAGCAATTAGCCCGTCTCTCGTTGTTGGAATATCTCTAGTAAAATGAGTGACGTTATATTGCATGCCAAATTTTTTGTGGTTTTCAAAAGCGCCTTCAAATTGATAAGATTCACCTGGTTCTAAACGAGAAAAATACCCTTTGATCACAATTTCTTTGTCTGCTATTTTTTCGTTCGTCTCGGTTACCTTAATTTTAGCAATAGAAAAATGCTCACTCTCATTAAAAAAAATGTTATGAATGAGCTCTCCTTTTATAAATCCTTTTTGTTGATCTGCTGCGCTTTCCATTGCTAACACCTCGTTTCACCGACAATACTTTATCTTATTTTAACATTTCTTCTACTGCAGCTTTACCATTTGCTGCAAGTGAATGCTCTGGCTGTATTTCTAGTGCTTTTGTAAAATGTTCCAAGGCTTGTTGTGCATCATCATTGAATAAATACGTCACACCAATATTGTAATGTGCATCACTATGGCTTGGATCGATTTCAAGCACACGATAAAGTGTTTGTTGTGCCAAATCAATATACTCTGTTTGAGCAAGTGCTAGTCCATATTGAAATAATGCAATTTCATCAGTAGGATTTAATTCAGTCGCTCGTTGTAGGAAAGGAAGTGCTAATTTTTCATGTTCCTGATGCTGTAGCGTTAATCCGAGCATAAAATATACGTCTGCCTCCTCTAAGCCTACATCAATTGCTTTTTGAAAGCTGTTCTTTGCTTTAATTAATTTGTCTTGTTCGAAGTAAACATTGCCAAGTCCATAATAAGCAGTCGCTGCTTGATCATCTAATTCGATTGCCTTACTAAAGAAATTTTCTGCTCTATCTAAATCATTCATATGTAAAAGAAGGTTTCCAAAGTTAATATAACCAACTGGGTTGGCCGGTTCTTCTTCAATCACCTCGTTAAACAGTTTTGCAGCCTCTTCTAGTTTCTGTTCTTTCATTAATGCAATACCTTGCTCTACTTTGTCCATAATTTACACCCTTTCGCACTAAAATCAGATAGAAGGACAGACGGCATTGTAGGATACTCGTTCCCGCACACGTCTGTCCCTTCAAAGTAAACGATTAACGTTTACTGCCTGTGATTCTACCCGACATAATCTAAATACTTATCGTTTTTAATAATTTCATCTATCGTACCGCCACCTAAGCATGTTTCTCCTTGATAAAAGACAACGGCTTGCCCTGGTGTGATCGCTCTTTCCGGTTCAGCAAAAGTAACACGTACTTTTCCATCTGCTAATAGGTTAATGGTAACTTTACTATCATTTTGACGATAGCGGAATTTTGCCGTACAGGTGAACTCTTCTTTCTCCGGCTTACCATTAATCCAATTTAAGTCCGTAGCAATTAGTTCATCTGAAAATAAATAATCATTATGATAACCTTGCTCCACATATAAAACATTGTCTTCCAAGTTTTTACCTACGACAAACCAAGGATCACCTGGTCCACCAATCCCAAGACCTTGACGTTGTCCAATCGTATAGTACATCAGTCCTTCATGCTTACCTTTTTCAACACCTGATAAAGTCTTCATTTTACCTGGTTGTGCGGGAAGGTACTCACTAAGGAATTCTTTGAAATTGCGTTCCCCAATAAAACAAATACCCGTGCTATCCTTTTTATGTGCGGTTGCTAAATCATGTTCAGCAGCGATTTTTCTTACTTCCTTCTTCGGGATTTCACCTAATGGAAACATTACTTTCGCAAGCACATCTTGTGATAATTGATTTAAGAAATACGTTTGGTCTTTATTGTCATCAACGCCACGAAGCATTTCATAATGGTCACCAACTTTTTTCACTTGTGCATAATGACCAGTAGCTAAGTAATCCGCACCTAAGGATAATGCATGCTCTAGAAATGCTTTGAATTTAATTTCTTTATTACACATAACATCCGGATTCGGCGTGCGACCTGCTTTATATTCATTTAAAAAGTACGTGAATACCTTATCCCAGTATTGCTTTTCAAAATTAACAGCGTAGTAAGGAATATCCAGTTGATTACATACGCGCACAACATCATCAAAATCTTCTGTTGCTGTACAAACGCCGTTTTCATCTGTATCATCCCAGTTTTTCATAAATATTCCTACAACATCATAGCCTTGTTGCTTTAATAGTAGTGCAGTAACAGATGAATCAACACCGCCACTCATCCCAACAACTACTCTTGTATCTTTATTATCTTTCATGGTGATTCACCTCCTAGATTAATGCTTTGTTAATCGTTTAACAATTTTAGTTACCCGTTCTGCTGCTTCAACAACATTTTCTTCTGTATTGGCTAATCCAAAACTGAATCGAATCGAGTTCACCGTTCTACGATCTTCTGAACCGTACATTGCCGACAATACATGCGAAGGCTCCACAGAACCAGCTGTACAAGCACTGCCACTGGACGCTGCAATTCCAGACAAATCAAAGTTTGTTAACAAGGCTTCTACATTTGTACCGGGAAAGCTCAGATTAATAATAGTTGGAACTATTTTTTCTAGATTTCCATTAACAGCAAAATTAACTCCTGCTTTTTCTAAGTGATCGATAAATAATTGCTTATAGTTGCGGTACGTATTAACTTTTTCTTGTCTTTCCTTTACAGCTATTTCAACCGCATGCTGAAAGCCTTTAATTCCCGCAACATGCTCCGTCCCGGGACGACGCTTTCGTTCCTGCTGCCCACCATGTAATAAAGATTGTACTTTTATGCCTTCTCTTGCATAAAGAAATCCAATTCCTTTTGGTCCGTTTATTTTATGAGAAGACACGGATAGTAAATCAACACCTAGTTCTTTTACATCTATATCCAACGTGCCATATGCTTGAACAGCATCGGTATGAAAATATGCTTGATGTTCTTTCAAGACAGCACCTATTTCTTTAATAGGCTGAATGACACCTGTTTCGTTATTTACATACATGACTGATACAACGATCGTATCATCGGTTAACGCTGCTTCTAGCTGCTTGACACTTACTTGCCCTTCCTCATTGACAGGTAGATAAGTAACCTTAAATCCTTGTTTTTCTAAATATTCAGCAGCATGAAGCGTTGCATGATGTTCGATTGTTGTTGTGATAATGTGATTTCCCTTATCCTTATTAACCATCGCAGAACCTATTAATGCTATATTATCAGCTTCTGTGCCACCACTCGTAAATATTATATCTTTTTCGGTAGCGTGAATGCTTTTAGCCATCACTGTTCTTGCCTGATCAAGTAATTGACGTGCTTTTCTACCAAAATGGTGCACACTGGAAGGATTTCCGTATATATCCTCAAGTGCTGGTATCATCGCTTGAATTACTTCCGGATGAACAGGAGTAGTCGCTGCATGGTCTAAATAGATTGGTTTCATCGTGATCCTTCCTTCGTTTAAGTGCGTGTTCAAAAAGGTGACGAATTAGCAGCAAGAAGGTCGAGGCGGTGAAGTCTAGAGGACCGCAGTGTAGGCTTTTCCTACATGAGGACCGGATAGACAAACCAACTCTAGAGTTCGCCGCTGATTATTTGGCACCTTTTTGAACAACCTCTTTAAATGTAAAACATGTAAGGCTCCTGGCTATCATCATCCCCATGCTTCTGTAAGTCATCCAAGGTTGTCGTGTCAAGAACATCTTTGACTGCATCTCGTATACGCATCCATAGGGCTTGTTTTGCTGGCTCTTCGTCCTCGATTCCTTCAACAGGGGTTATCGGTCCTTCTAGAACACGAATAATATCGCCTGCAGTAATTTCTGTAGGATCTTTTGCTAACATGTACCCTCCGTATGCACCACGAACACTTTTAACTAAAGATGCATTTCGCAATGGTGCAATCAACTGCTCTAAATAATGCTCCGATAAATTATTATCCGTTGCAATGGTTTTTAATGAGATTGGTCCATCTCCCATATGCTTAGCCAATTCAATCATAATTGTTAATCCATAACGTCCTTTTGTAGAAATTTTCACCTAATTCACCTCTTCATATACCAGATACACGATTTGTTCTTTTCTATTACAATTTAAAGTTGATTCTAGTATTTATAGTTTATTTTACCTCTTTTAAGGCGTTTATAAAATGAAATGAAACTATTGTTCTTAATTTAGGATGATTTCTTGTCTTTAACAACCGCTATTATAGCATGAATGGCAAGTTTCTTGCATTTTTTTAGGATTGTGATTACGCTAAAAATAGATATTTTATTTGAAAATAGTGCAATCGTCAAGCATAAAATTCTGCTGCCTGACCGTTTGGTATAAAGGAGCTATAATGATGAGCCAAAAACCACTCGCATTTCGGATGCGTCCACAAAGTATAGACGAAATTATCGGACAATCTCATTTAGTCGGTAACGGCAAAATGGTTAAAAGAATGGTAGATGCCAATCGCCTTGCATCAATGATTTTATTTGGTCCACCTGGAACTGGTAAAACATCAATGGCAATGGCATTAGCAAAAAATCTAAACTTACGATTTAAAATGTTAAATGCAGTTGTAGATAAGAAAAAAGATATGGAAATCGCTGTCGAAGAAGCGAAAATGTCAGGACAGTTAGTGCTTATTTTAGATGAAGTTCACCGACTAGATAAAGCGAAGCAAGATTTTCTATTACCACATGTAGAAAGTAATCTAGTTACATTGATAGGTTGTACAACAAGTAATCCTTATCACTCTATTAACCCTGCCATTCGTAGTCGCTGTCACTTGTTTGAGCTTCACCGCCTAGAAGAAGATGATATACGACAAGCCATTGACCGGGCAATCTCGGATGAAACGAATGGGTTTGGAAAGTTGAATTTGAACGTAACAGAAGATGCATTAAAGCATTTTGCCACTGCTGCCAATGGCGATTTGCGTGCAGCATTGAATGGGTTAGAGTTAGCTGCCTTTTCCACACCGCAAAACGGCGAGGTAAGTATTCTGATTGATATAGCTGTCGCAGAGCAATGTATGCAGAAGAAAAGTTTTTCACATGATAAGAACGGGGACGCCCATTATGACGTGCTATCCGCTTTTCAAAAATCAATTAGAGGCAGTGATGTTAACGCGGCACTCCATTATTTGGCGAGATTAATTGAAGCAGGTGATCTAGATAGTATAGCAAGAAGAATGATTGTTTGTGCCTATGAGGATATTGGGATTGCAAATCCACAAGCTGGCCCACGTGCATTAGCTGCTGTTGAAGCAGCAGAGCGTGTTGGCTTTCCTGAAGCCCGCATTCCTTTGTCAGTTGCTATTGTTGAATTATGTTTATCACCAAAATCCAATAGTGCGTATTCCGCACTTGATGAAGCATTGTCCGATATTCGGACAGGAAATGTTGGTGATATTCCGTTGCATTTAAAAGATGCCCATTACAAAGGAGCCAAGCATTTAGGTAGAGGAATAGATTACAAGTATCCACACAGCTATGAAGGCGGTTGGGTAAAACAGCAATATTTGCCGGATAACTTGAAACACAAACAATACTATCGTCCTAAAAATACTGGTAAATTCGAACTATCATTAAAGCAAGTATATGAAAAAATTATTGAGAAAAATAGAAAGTAATGAATTAATAGTATAATTATAACTCTTTCCGGTAATGCTATCAGTAAAATTAACATTCTAGTTCTATTAAATTAATTTAAAAAACACATAGCATACATGAGAAGGAGTGGAATTATTTTGGTGAAAGTAAGACAGGACGCTTGGTCCCATGAAGATGATTTATTATTAGCTGAAACTGTATTACGTCATATTAGAGAAGGAAGCACGCAATTAAACGCGTTTGAAGAAGTTGGTGATAAATTAAATAGAACTTCTGCCGCTTGCGGATTTCGCTGGAACGCTGAAGTAAGAAAACGTTATGAACAAGCGGTTTCGATTGCCAAAAGACAGCGCAAGGAGAAAAAACGCGCAATGGCTAAATCTCAAAAAACAATCCATCATCAAACAGCCTTGCCACAAGCCGCAAACATGTCGTTTGATGCATCTGCTTTTGAAGACTCTACCTATATGGAAGAAGACGAGGAACAGGTAGAAAGTAGTATACCAGTAATGAATACGAATAGATCTATGAGTTTAGATTCAGTAATTGATTATCTATCAACGATGAAACATGATTATTATGAATCTAATCGTTCCAAGAAAAATCTAGTGAAGCTAGAAGAGGAAAACAAATCTCTAAGTGAAGAAAATCAAATGATGCATAAGAAAGTGCAACAATTGCAGGAACAATTAAGTACCATTCAAGAAGACTATCAAGTTCTTATTCAAATTATGGATAGAGCAAGAAAAATGGTCGTATTTGATGAAGATGGTAACATTCCAAGTCCAGCATTCCGAATGGAAAAGAACGGCAATTTAGAACAAGTTGCTAGATAATCTGTTGATGCGGCGCTGTGGAAAAATGCGCCCTTTCCGCGGGAACGCTGGAGTGGCGTATTTTCCCACAGCTTAAAGTAGTATTCTGTTACACACCTTTTATGAAGCGTAGGCCCTATACTTTGACTCCTGCGGGACTAGGGGACTAGCGGCGTAAGTGAGACCCCGCAGCGCGAGGAGGCTCACTAGCCCCCGCGGAAAGCAAAGTGTAGGGCCGGAGCGGTGCACATGTATGATTAGTGCGCACCTATGCACTACGTCGCATTCTAGCTAAATCATGAAGACTGTAAAGCTAGGCGGTAATGCCACATTAATAGAAAAGCCATGAGATTTATAAAATCTCATGGCTTTTTGTTATGTAACGTTCAATCCCAATTGTGCCGTCCATTTAGTTGAGTTTTGATCCCCGCTTGTATGCAGGTGGGTGCCCGGTTCCTTATCTTATACTTCCTCTTTACTGAGGCATGTATGCCATAAGAAAACCAAAGGCTCCCATTCTAGTTATGTTCGGTCAAAACATCAATAATTAAACGGACACATCAGGATTGTTTTTTATTGTAATTAAATAATAACATATTAAAGCGCTTTTTTCAATTGCACTTATATGACATTTTGCTTACAACTACAACGACTACTCGTCTTCCTGCTTAAGTTTTAGTTGCAAATTAAGTTCTTCAAGCTGGCTTTCACTAACATCTCCAGGTGCCTCTGTTAATAAACAAGAAGCAGATGCTGTTTTCGGGAACAGGATCGTATCTCTTAAGTTGTTTCTTCCAGCGAGAAGCATCACCATACGATCAAATCCAAGTGCAATCCCACCATGTGGTGGTGCACCAAATTCCAGAGCGTCAAGCAAAAAGCCAAATTGTGCTCTTGCTTCTTCTTCTGAGAAACCCAATACTTCAAACATCTTGTTTTGCAATTCGCTCTGGTAAATACGAAGTGAACCTCCACCAAGTTCATAACCGTTTAATACAAGGTCATATGCTTGAGCTTTGACATCACCAGGGTTACTATCTAACTTATCAATATCTTCTACAGCTGGCATTGTAAATGGATGGTGTGCTGCAAAATATCTTCCTAATTCTTCGTCGTACTCGAAAAGTGGCCAATCTGTTACCCATAAGAAATTAAAGGCAGTTTCATCAATTAATTGTAGTTGCTTACCTAGCTTCATTCTTAGTGCCCCAAGACTATCATATACAACACTCGTCTTGTCAGCTACGAATAACAATAAATCAGATTCTTCTACTTGTAACTGCTGCTTCAAAGCATCAACCTCTTGCTCTGTTAAGAACTTAGAAATTGGTCCTTTTAACGTATCTTCTTCAGCTTTCAACCAAGCTAATCCTTTTGCTCCGTATATTTTAACAAATTCGGTTAACCCGTCGATGTCCTTACGTGAAAACTTAGTTGCTGCTCCTTTTACATTTAAGGCACTAACCTTGCCTCCAGAAGTTACGGCACTTTCAAACACTTTGAATCCTGAGCCTTGAACAATTTCGGATACATTTACAAGTTCCATCGCAAATCGTGTATCTGGCTTATCTGATCCAAATCGTTCCATTGCTTCATCGTAGCTTAAGTGTTCAAATGGTGTTTCGATATTAACTTCTTTTACTTCTGCCATCATTTTTTTCATCATTCGTTCTGTCATTTCCATAATATCATCACTTGTCATAAATGATGTCTCAATATCAATTTGGGTAAATTCCGGCTGACGGTCAGCACGTAAATCTTCGTCACGGAAGCAACGTGCAAATTGATAATAACGTTCAAATCCTGACACCATTAACAACTGTTTAAATAACTGTGGCGATTGTGGCAATGCATAAAAGTGTCCCGGATGGACTCGGCTTGGTACTAGATAGTCACGCGCACCTTCAGGCGTGCTTTTCGTCAGCATTGGTGTTTCCATTTCTAAATATTCTTCCTCATTCAAGAAGCTACGAATTACTTGTGTTGCCTTGTGGCGAAGCTTGAACGTTTGTTGCATCGGTTCACGGCGCAAATCAAGATAGCGATACTTTAATCGTAAGTCTTCTGCAACATCCGTCTCATCTTGAATTTGAAACGGAGGGTTCTTTGCTTTGTTAAGGATTGTAATTTCTTCTACAATCACTTCGATTTCCCCTGTATTCATTTTCGGATTTATTGTTGTTGCTTCACGAGCTACAACTTTCCCAACAACCTCTAATACATATTCACTTCTTACCTTATTAGCTACTTCCAAGGCTTGTGCCGATACATCTGGATTAAAGACAACTTGGACTAATCCCGATCTGTCACGAAGATCAATAAATATTAAGCCCCCTAAATCTCGACGCTTTTGTACCCATCCTTTTAGTTGAACACGTTCACCTACATCACTGTTTCTCAATACCCCTACCATTTGTCGCTGTTCTGACATGTTACTTTCCTCCTTGCAACTGTTCCTGCAAATAATCAACTATATCTTTAAAAGCGATTTCCGTTTGTTCACCAGTATCCATCTGCTTGACAGTAACGATCTGTCTAGTTAACTCGTCTTCCCCGATAACAATAACGTATTTAGCACGTTTCCGATCAGCTGCTTTAAATTGTGCTTTGAATTTCTTATCTAAATAATCCTTATCTACCTGTATACCTGCTTTACGCAATGCATAAGTCAGACGTACCGCCTCGATATTTGTCTCTTCACCCATGGAAATAATATAACAATCCAATGCTTCATCAATAGGAAGTCCCACACCTTCTGCTTCCAATGCCATTAGCAGTCGTTCAATACTAAAAGCAAAGCCAATACCAGGCGTTTCTGGTCCGCCTAAATCCTGCACTAAACCGTTGTAACGACCTCCGCCAGACAGTGTTGTAATCGCACCGAATCCTTCTGCTTCACTCATGATTTCAAAAGCAGTATGATTATAATAGTCCAAGCCACGAACTAGGTTCTTATCAACCACATAGGCAATACCCATAGCATCAAGGTACTGTTTTACTTTTTCAAAATATGCCATCGAATCTTCGTTTAAGTAATCTAAAATAGAAGGCGCTGCTAGCATTGCTGGGTGTTCTCGATCCTTTTTACAATCCAAAATACGCATCGGATTTTGCTCTAGGCGCAACTGACAATCCTCACATAATTCTTCTTTTACTGGCTTAAAGTGGTCAATAAGTGCTTGTCTGTGATTGGTTCTGCTTTCAGTATCCCCTAAGCTATTTATAACAAGCTTTAAAGAACGGAGTCCGAGTTGTTGATAAGCTTCCATTGCTAATGATATTACCTCTGCATCAATAGCTGGGTCATCACTTCCTAGCGCTTCGACACCGAATTGAACAAACTGTCGCATTCTTCCTTGTTGCGGTCTTTCGTAACGGAACATTGGACCAAAGTAAAACAATTTTGTCGGCTGATTGGCTGAGCCAAACATTTTGTTTTCAACAAAAGCTCGTACAACAGATGCTGTTCCTTCAGGTCTTAACGTAATACTTCGGTCACCGCGATCAGTGAACGTGTACATTTCCTTTTGTACGATATCCGTTGAATCACCTACACCTCGCTGAAATAATTCGGTATGCTCGAAAATTGGTGTCCGGATTTCTTTATAATCGTAACGTCGACATAAATCAGTTAACACCTTTTCTACGTATTGCCATTTTTCTGTGTATCCTGGCAAAAGATCTTGTGTTCCTCTTGGTGCTTTAATATTCATATAAGTACCCCCTCACTCTTCTGGTCACGCTTGTGTCATTATGTATACATTCGCACCGTATTTTGCGAAGTAACGATATTTTGAATCGAATCTGTTCTGAATTCAGTAACAACTCTAAAAATGGACAAAAATAAACTCCCGTCCCTTAGTAAAAAGGGACGGGAGTTCACCCGCGTTGCCACCCTAGTTGAGGTTGTCATACAACCTCCACTTTCACAGATAACGCCTGCAAGACGTTTGTATTTACTCCGTTCGTTTCAATACAAAACCTAAGGAATGTCTTTCATCAGGTTATCATGTAGAATACTTTCAGCCTATGGTATCCAATCTCTTTCCATGACATGCTCTGAGTACTTTTTCCGTCATCAGCTTTCCGATTCAATTTTAATTGTTCTAATCATACTGGCTGCAACGACTGTTGTCAAGAACGATTTAGCTTTCGTTTCAGTTTTTTTACATCCCCTAATGATAACCCTAGTTCTTGGGCAATCTCTAGGCTATGGGTATTACCTTCCAATTCCATAAATCGGTGAAAGTTAGCACCAATCATGTGCTCATTAGCTTGTACTCCAGCTTGTTTCTCATTTGTCCTCATACGTTTCATCAATCCTCCTAGGTATATTTTGACTTATTACCTAGTTTTTTATTACTATATATAAGCAAGAAGTTATTTTTTAAAAAATATCTATCTGTGTTTGGGGGAAAAACCTGTTGAAAATCAGATCTAAACTAGTTACACTGTTAATCGCTATTCTGTTAGTTTTATCCATTTCTTCCTCTGTTTATGCAAGCGAAGCGATTATTAACGTGGATAATTTAAATGTTCGGAGTGGACCAGGAACGAACTATGAAAGAATTGGACAAGTACATCAAAACGATACCTACCCTATTCTTCAAGAGCAAGGAGATTGGGTCGAGTTACAAATTGGTGATACTACCGGATGGGTAACAACTGAATATGTGTCACTACCTGAAGAACAAACAGAAGAATTAGAAGGAACTGTTACGATCCTTTACAATGAAACGAACATTCGAGATGGAGCCTCAACTTCTTTCGATATCATTGGGAGTATCAATAAAGATGAAACAGTAAATTTAGAAGGAAAAGAAGGCGACTGGTATCAAATTAGTTGGCAAGAACAAACTGGCTATATCCCTAGTTGGGTAACTGCTGAAGGAGCTACAATCTCATCTACTCCTGAAGCAAATGAAATTAAAGATAAAACAATTGTGCTTGACCCTGGTCATGGAGGCTATGATGTCGGAGCAATTGGAGCTAGTGGTAATTATGAAAAAGACTATAACCTACTAACAGCTAAAGCATTAAAACAGAAGTTAGAAATTTTAGGAGCGGAAGTCATTCTAACTCGTAGTACAGACAACTTTAAAACCTTAATTGCTCGAAGCACCTTATCAAACCTAGTAGAAGCAGATGCATTTCTAAGTATCCATTATAATAGTACACCTGCTTACCCTAATGCAGGGGGAGTAAGCACCTTCTACTATAGTGATGTAGATGAAGAGTTGGCAGCATTTATACAAAAAGGGTTAGTCGATTCGACTGCTTTAAGAGACAGAGATTACAGACAAGAGAACTTTGCTGTTACGAGAAATAATAATCGACCAGCGGTTTTATTAGAACTAGGGTTTATATCTAATACAGAAGAAGAACAAAACTTTCAATCTGAAGCGTTTCAAGAAAAAGTTGCACAAGGAGTAATTAGTGGATTAAATAATTATTTCAGATCTCTTAATTAGGCTCTTTTCGTAAAGTTTGTTGTTTTTTAAAACATCATAATTGAAGTAATATCCGTCGTAGTAGTGATTGCTAATCCGGCGCTGCGGAAAAATACGCCCTTTCCGCGGGGAACGCTCTACTCCGCCTCGATCGCAAAGAGCGCTCTCTGCGGGGTCTTCAGACTGTCCCTCTCCCGCTGGAGTGGCGTATTTTTCCACAGCTTAGGGTACTGTTACACACCTTTTATGAAGCGTAGGCCCTACACTTTGACTCCTGTGGCCCGGCAAGGGTCATGCAGGCGTTGTCCGACAAGGACGGTTTTAGCCTGTAGTCCTTAAGAAACGGCGTAAGTGAGACCCCGGAGCGCGAAGGCGCGAGGAGGCTCACTAGCCCCCGCGGAAAGCAAAGTGTAGGGACGGAGCGGTGCACTTGTAAGATCAGTAAGCACCTTTGCACTACGACGCATATTAGCTATTTTACGTAATAACAATAATCTTTTATAAAATAGGCACCAATTAAGATATAAAAATGCGCATGGAATTGATCCATGCGCATTTTTACATGCTTTATTTTCTTTCATCGCTATCCAAAATTAAAGTGACAGGACCGACATTCGTAAATTGAACGTCCATCATTGCACCGAATTCTCCAGTTTCAACAGTTATTCCCTCTTCCCTTAGCAAGGAATTAAATTTTTCGTATAAAGGATTAGCAACCTCAGGCTTGGCAGCTGCCATAAAGTTCGGTCGTCTACCTTTGCGACTATCACCGTATAACGTAAACTGAGAAATGGACAAAACGCCAGCACCAACATCTTTAAGAGACAAGTTCATTTTCTCATGCTCATCTTCGAAAATTCTTAAATTAGCAATTTTATTTACAAGATAGCTAACATCTTCTTCTGAATCCTCATGGGTAATCCCAACTAAGACAACCAAGCCAAATGCTATTTCCCCTGTTATTTTTCCTTCGACAGTTACACTTGCATCTTTGGCACGTTGAATTACAGCTTTCATAACTAGCTCTCCTTCATACTATTGCAACATCCTTTTTACCGTATACACATCTTGAATCTGTTTTAATCGATCAACAATTTTTCGCAAATGGCTCGTATTATGAATCAAAATAGTGATATGAATGAGAGCCATTTTGTTTCGATCCGATTTTCCATTAACAGCAATGATATTCGTCTTTGCTTCATTCACCGCTTGGAGAACATCATTTAGTAAGCCACGACGATCAAAACCAGATATTTCTAAATCAACATGGTATTGTTTCGTTTGTGTGTCAGTATTTTCCCATGCTACTTGGAGAATACGATCCTCCTCTTTATCCGTTTGCACATTTGGACAATCATCACGATGAACAGATACGCCTCTACCCTTCGTAATGTATCCAACAATCTCATCACCTGGGACAGGATTACAACACTTGGACAGACGTACAAGTAAATTGTCAACTCCCTCAACTCGGACACCCGAATCACGCTTGTGGGAGATTTTCGATTTGGTCGCACTCGTTTTAACATTTTCTAACGTTTCTTCCAATTGCTTATTCTTTTCCTGTCTTCTTGCTTTTTCTGTTAATCTTGTCGCAATTTGGGAAGCAGTTATTCCTTGGTATCCAACAGCTGCATACATATCTTCATCACTAGTGAAATTGAATTTTTTGGCGATTTTCTCAACATTATCGGCAGTGAAAATCGTTTTTGCTTCAAATCCAGCTGCTTTCACTTCTTTTTCAACTAACTCTTTGCCTTTTGCAATATTTTCTTCACGACGCTGTTTTTTAAAGAATTGCTTAATCTTATTCTTGGCTTGAGATGTTTGGGTCATCTTCAGCCAGTCTTGAGAAGGACCATACGAGTGCTTAGAGGTCATCACCTCTACGATATCACCAGTGTCCAGCTTGTAGTCTAATGGCTCCATCTTACCGTTCACACGCGCCCCAATCGTTTGATTCCCTATCTCTGTATGAATCTTATAAGCAAAATCCAACGGCACGGAGCCAGCTGGGAGCTCAAACACGTCTCCTTTTGGCGTAAATATATAAACCATATCAGAAAACAGATCAATTTTTAATGATTCCATGAATTCCTCAGCATCATGTGTCTCATTTTGCCATTCTAAAATTTCGCGGAACCAAGATAATTTTTCTTCATTTGTTTGCTTATGATGATCTAACTTTCTGCCTTCTTTATATGCCCAATGAGCTGCAATCCCGTATTCAGCGATCTCGTGCATATCTTTCGTTCGAATTTGGACTTCTAATGGCGCACCTTTTGGTCCAATCACTGTTGTATGCAACGATTGGTATAGATTCGGCTTTGGCATCGCTATATAATCTTTAAATCGACCAGGCATCGGCTTCCAGCATGTATGAATGATACCAAGCACGGCATAACAATCTTTGATACTACTAACGATGATTCTTACCGCTAATAAATCGTAGATCTCATTAAATTGTTTATTTTGCAGCACCATTTTTCGATAAATACTATAAATATGCTTGGGCCTACCTGAAAAATCAGCATGAATATTAACTTCCTGCAGTTGATTATGCACTTCCTGCATGACTTCATCAATATAACTTTCTCGTTCCTCACGCTTTTGCTTCATCAAGTGAACAATCCGGTAATATTGCTGGGGATTTAAATATCGTAATGCAGTATCCTCTAGTTCCCACTTAATCGTAGAAATACCTAACCGATGAGCAAGTGGAGAAAATATCTCTAGTGTCTCATTTGCTATTCTTCTCTGCTTCTCAGGTGGCAGATGCTTTAGGGTACGCATATTGTGTAGCCTGTCTGCTAGCTTTATTAAGATAACGCGAATATCTCTAGCCATTGCAATAAACATTTTGCGATGATTCTCGGCTTGCTGTGCTTCTTTCGATTTATATTTAATTTTTCCTAGCTTGGAAACACCATCAACAAGCATTGCTACTTCACTATTAAATGCTTCTGTAAGCTCATCAACTGTTACATTTGTGTCCTCTACGACATCATGTAAAAATCCACTAGCTATTGTTTCCGGATCTAATTCTAAATGAACTAATATCCCCGCTACTTGAATTGGATGTATAATATACGGCTCGCCGGATTTTCTAGTTTGGCCCCTATGTGCTGCTTCAGCAAATTCATAGGCACGTCGAACAAAATCCGTATCTTCTTTGGAAAGATATGTGGAAGCCTGATTTATGACATCCTCTGCAGTTAAAATGGTATCCTTTGCCATCTAATCACCTTTGATCCTTTACTACTGCTCATTTTGAAATGGCCAGTTTTTTATTCGTATACACATCTTACTAGGAGTATCCAAGCTTGTCTACACAACACATACATAGAACACTTCATGTAACCTAGATTTATTAATATAATCAAATTCTGTATATTGATTTTATTCGCAACAAAAATTAAAGCCAATTTGAACAATGAGTTGTTCTAAAAAAGTTGTATAAAGCAATTTAAATTATTTATAATTATTATAAATAATTTTACCACATAGGTAAAGAAAACGAGGCGATTTCAATCGACGAAATGTGGGAGATCCATTTTCCATTCTGTAAAACAAGGAGCACTCTATACAAGAGTACTCCTTTCCATTCTTTTAGTATTGCATTAACGTCAAGACATCATAACCGTCTAATTTATCCCGACCGCTCAAATAAGTAAGTTCCACCAAAAATGCACAACCAACTACAACGCCACCAAGCTCTTCCACAAGCTTGATTGTAGCTTCGATTGTTCCACCAGTCGCTAATAAATCATCAGTAATTAATACTCGTTGTCCTGGTTTAATTGCATCTTTATGAATGGTTAACACGTTTTCACCATATTCTAAACCGTACGCCACTTTAACTACCTCTCTTGGTAACTTTCCTTCTTTTCTAACAGGAGCAAAGCCTACCTGTAACGCATAAGAAACTGGACAACCGACGATAAAACCTCGTGCTTCTGGTCCAACTACAAGATCTATATTTTTTTCCTGTGAGTAGGAAACAATTTCATCAACGGCTGCTTTAAAAGCTTGTCCGTCATTCATCAATGGGGTAATATCTTTAAAACGAATACCTTCTTTTGGCCAATCTTCTACGATTGTAATATACTGCTTAAAGTCCATAACTTACTTCCTCCTTAACGGTGCTAACTTGATTCATTTCATCAGTCAACCATTGTTTCAATTCTTGGTAGCTTGAATAGTAAAGTAATTTCTCTATTTCTAATTGTATTGCATTTTCTTGATATAACGAAGATTCCGTTAAGTCCTTTTTAACAGGATTTGAATTCGGTATCACGACATCATTTTCTATTTTAACAAACTCTAGTTCAAAAAACACTTGAATTATAAAATTGAGTTTTTCAACCTTCCAACCTTTATGTTTGGAAAGCTTCGTAGATTCCTGTTTGATATTAAACTGCTTCCGCTTTAGCAGCATACCGTAAAACCATTTAAAGTCATCCCGACTAGGTATCGTTTGGAAATAATTGCTGTTTTCTAACAGATAGCACGCATAAATACGTTCCGGACGAACAATAGAAAGCAACTCAGAAAGCTGACCTAGACGAGTTGGTAAATCTAATAAGATAATTTGCTTACCCTTGTTAGCGACATCCTCCAAGGTTTGTTCATTTTCCCACTGAACAACTGGAATAGGTAATGCTGTACTATTTATTGTTGTGCTTTGGAAACAAACAGCGGCTAACTGCTGATTGTCAACCAGCGATAATTGCTTCTGCCAATGCTTTGATCCTCGATAATCGAACAGCTGCCAATCTGTTACTGCAATGTCCTTTAAGACGATTTGCATTTTCTGTTTTCCATTCCACTCATTGATCGCTAATTCTCCAACACAATCTAGTGACGACTGCTTTGAAAGACTAGAGTATAACTCCCCTAATCCAAATCCTATCGCATCTAATTGTTTATCTTGTTGCTGAAAAGCGAGCTTTAAATGATTTTGTTTCGAACCAATTTGTCGAATTTCTACTGGTGTTTCTTTCAAATGAAACATCGGCTTTGGATTTCCCATCCCAAATGGAGCTAATTTTTCAATTTCTTTAATTACCGAAATGGTTAAATTCTCCAGCTGTACGCTTGCATCAACCGATATCATTGGTTTATAATCTTCGGCAGATAGCTGTTCGCTTGCTAAATGATTTAATCGGTCACGTAACACCGAAATATTTTCAACATCCAAGGTCATTCCTGCAGCTTGGGCATGTCCACCAAAATGGATAAATGTGTCTCGTATTTGCATACAATTGCTAAACAAATCAAATGCATCAATACTTCGTGCCGATCCTTTTGCTTCATTTTTGTTGGAATCTATCGTTAATACGATTGCTGGCCGATCAAACGTCCTAACCAGCTTAGAAGCAACAATACCTAACACCCCTTGATTCCATCCTTCTTTAGCTACAACAATGACAGAGCCTTTCGCTTCATTACCTTCAAGTTCAACCATTTCCGCTGCTTCTTTAGCAATTTCAGCAACAATTTGTTGGCGTTCTTGGTTCAGTTTGTCGATGTACTGCGCCATCTCCATTGCTTCCTCAGGATCTGTAGTTAATAGTAAATCAACAGCAACATTTGCATCTTGCAATCTACCAACAGCATTGATTCTCGGTCCTATCAAGAAGCCGATATCATCAGCCGCAACTGTTCCTTCAATCTTACAAATCTGCTTTAATGCTTTAATACCTGGACGATTGCTAGTTGAAATTGCTTGCAGTCCATGATATGCCAACACCCGATTTTCATCTACCAACGGTACTAAATCTGCAATTGTTCCAATTACTACTAAATCTAAAAGTTGTTTAGGAAAATAACCTAATAGCTGTTCAGCAAACTTAAAAGCTACCCCAACACCCGCTAGCTCCTTAAATGGATAATCTGGTGAACATTTTGGATGAATAATAGCAAACGCGTCAGGCAATTTTTCTTGTGCCTCGTGATGATCCGTAATGATTAAATCAATTCCTAATTGTTTCGCGATTTCCGCCTCATGAATTGCCGCAATCCCCGTGTCTACAGTAATGATTAACTGAAAACCTTGACGTTGCGCCTCCATGAATGCTTCTTCATTCGGACCATAGCCCTCTGTAAAACGATTTGGTATATAATATTCACAAACAGCACCAAGCTCTTGTAAAGCTAGCATCATTACTGTGGTTGAACTAACGCCATCAGCATCATAATCCCCAAACACAAGTATAGGCTCTTGATTAGCAATTGCTTGCATGACACGTTCAACAGCTTTTGTCATATCATTTATTTGTGAACCTTTATGCAAGTTTGAAAGTTGAGGAGAAAGAAAGGCTTTTGCTTGTTCTTCCGAAAAAATTCCTCGTTGATATAATAGACGCTCCGTCAAATCCGAAATCGCGAGCCCATGAGAAAACCCTTGGCTAGTCGCTTCGTCATCATTATATGTAAAGTTCCAATTCGATTGGCTTTGTAACATAAATTCACCCCTGACTCACCTATTATACAAGAGTGACTCAGGGGTCGCAAACAGATTCTATCTTATTCATCTTTTGCTTCTGGTTCAGTTTGACCAATTTCTTCCGGTATTTCTTCGCTTTGAGGCACTATTTTTTCATTGTTTTCTAGTTGCTCTTTCAACTTCATGTTCTCTCTTCTCAAGCTTTTAATTTCTCGCTGCAACTTAATTAAACGTACAATACCGACAGAGGCTGTTATTAAGCCACCCATTAACACAGATATTATTATCACCAAAATTAATGGTGCATCGCCTGTACCGAATAGATAATCCACTTTTACCGGATCAACATTAATGACCGCGAATACAGCAACTATTAATGCAAAAATAAATGCTAAAATTATATACGTTTGACCTTTCACTAAAATCCTCCTTTTCTACCAACACTTACTATGTTCTATTATAAATGACCTTTATTTAAAATCAAAGCAAACGACGCTATACAAACATAAAGACCTCTTACTTAGAATGTAAGAGGTCTTGTTAAATTATACTTGTGGTCCACCAGTTTGTTTCTTTTCGATATAGTTAATTGGATTGTCTTTAATGTTACGTCCACGCGATACCAACCACAACTGTGAAGCGATAAACAGCGAAGAATACGTACCAGCAAGCAACCCTATAATTAAAGCAAACGAGAAGCCTGTAATCGAAGTTGCACCAAAGATGAGTAACATCAGCGCAGCAAAAACAACTGTTAATACTGTGTTAATACTTCTAGCTAATGTTTGCATTAAACTTCGATTTACAATAGCGGCGAGTTCTTTAAAGGACCTGACTCGTTTTTTTAGTTTTAAGTTTTCTCTTATTCGGTCAAAGGTAACGATCGTATCATTAATCGAATACCCGACAATCGTTAGTATGGCAGCAATTATCGTAATATCGAATTCTACCCTTGTAATACTAAAGATTGCCAGTATAAAGAATGCATCGTGCAGCAATGCGATGATCGCTGCAACAGCGAAATAGATTTCGAAACGAATCGTTACATACAATATAATCCCGATTGAAGCATATAAAACAGCCAATGCGGCATTCCGTGCCAATTCTTTACCGACTTCTGGCGACACCGTACTAACATTAGGATTACTTCCATATTTATCACTAAAGTACGTTTGCATTTCAGAGATTGTTTCTTTAGGCAGCACCGTGTCAAATCGAGCAACTGCTATTTCATTGTTGTCACCAGATAATGAAACTTTCTTTGCAACCAGATCAAATTGTGCAAGATCTTCCTCTATTTCTTCCGTATTAACTGCACTATCTGTGAGAATTTCCACGCGAGACCCACTTATAAAATCAATCCCTAGGTTTAATCGGAAAATCGATAAACAAATCACCCCAGCAAGCACAAGAACAATCGACAAGGTGAAAAACTTTTTGCGATTTTTCACAAAATCAAATTGACGTCCCATAACTTTCGGTTCCAATTCTTCATTTTTAGCAAGGCTTTGAATTTGGTCTGGCTTAACTCCGAACCAACCAGGACGTTTGTTAAGAAATTTACTTTTCACCCATAGTCCTAATAGTAATCGTGAACCGTATACAGCCGTAATAAAGCTGACACAGATACTAATAATTAATAAGGTAGCAAATCCTTTTACAGAGCTTGTCCCAAAGATAAATAAAACCGTTGCGGCGATAAGTGTTGTAATGTTACCGTCAAAAATTGTTGATAGTGAGTTCTGATTACCCGCTTTAAATGCCGCTTGTACATTTTTACCAGAACGCAACTCATCCTTTATCCGTTCGTAAGTGATGATATTGGCGTCAACTGCCATACCAACCCCCAACACAAGTGCGGCAATTCCTGGTAAGGTTAGAACACCATGCATTAACCAGAAAACGAGCAAAATTAAGTAAATGTAAATACTTAATGTAACAACTGCGATAACACCTGGGAAACGATAGTATCCAATCATAAATAAGAATATAAGCGCTACACCAATGATGCTTGCTAAAACAGTTTTATCTAATGCTTGTTGGCCGAATTGAGCACCAACAGATGTTGAAAACTTCTCTGTTAAATTAACCGGTAAAGACCCTGCATTAATAACATCTGCTAAGTCTTGAGCAGCCTCAATACTTTCCATGCCGCTGATTTCTACACCTGTTGTATTTAGCACCTGATCGACACTGGCTGCAGATGCGTATTTAGGTTTAAGATTCTGTGACTCTTCTTGATAAGAGTCTCCTTCTTCAAAATCCATCCAAATAACTAATACATTATTGGGTTCCGGGATCGAAGAAATTGTACGTGTCACATCGGCAAATTCAGCAGCGTCCTTCAATTGCAAGGTCACCACTGGATTATTTGTGGTTCCAAAATCCTGCTTAGCACTATTTGGCACGATATCGTTGCCATCTAAATATTCTTTATCTTGATAATCACGGAATGAAAGTCTAGCTGATGTTGCTAGTAACTCCCTTGCTTTATCTTGATCATCAATACCTGCTAGCTTGACCCTGATTCGATTATTTTCTTCAATTTGGAAATCTGGTTCACTAATACCTAACGTATTAACACGCTCTTCCAAAATCCGAACCGTTGTATTCAGAAAATCGTCCGTAATTTCTTGACCTTCGTCAACGGCAGTGGCCTCATATAATATTTCAAAGCCACCTTGCAAATCCAGTCCAAGATTTATATCCTTCGTAATACCTGTCATCGTTGTCCCAATCGTTGATAAAAATAATAAAACGATTAAGAAAAAGGCAACGATCCTACCTCTTTTAACCATGATGTAGTGCCTCCTCTACTTGATCTGCCAGGGATAATATGTATTTCATAACAGGCAAGCACGAATCATTCGTTAAATAGAATAATGAACTTGTCGATAAAGAGAACCTTGCAGAAAAAGTAATAATAAATTATAAGTTAGAAATGTTAACACAAACACATTATAAACCTTTGAGATTTAGTGTCAATTGTACTTTAAAAATTGCATAAACAAATCATAGACAAACAGATTGGAAATTTATTTTTCAGAATTTCTTAGCGCTTCAATAGATGCAAGTAAATCATCATCTTGATAAGCTTGTACAGTTAAATAACTCATATATAAGTTCGTACTCAAATGTAAGATATCCTGAGTGATTTCGTGTAATCGCTTATTAGGATCACCTTTCCAAACTTTTTGTGTTAAGCATTTCCATACATCTTCTGGATGTGCCCGTGAATACCCCAACATCTTAAACTCATCCACTTTACTCTCAAGTACTGGAGCGACTCGATACTTCCATTGGCTAGCTGGCCGTTCTAACTGACTCGCTGGTCTTTCTAATGACATTATTGATCCCCTCCCCTATCCGTATAGGCATTCCTACTTATTTAACAAAGCTTGTCATGCTTGGCCTAACCTTTTGCATATACATTATTGTATACGAATTTTAATCCTTTGAGAAGGCAGGTCGTTTTACGTGGCCAAGCAAACATTTTTACAAGGAACACTCATCCTCATAGCTGCTGGCATGATTACTCGTTTTTTAGGCTTTATTAATCGGATTGTTGTGGCCCGTATAATGGGAGAAGAAGGTATTGGATTATTTAATATGGCTTTACCAACCTTATTTCTAGTTTACACGTTAGCCCAATTTGGATTACCAATTGCGATCTCTAAGCGAGTAGCCGAAGCTGAAGCTCACGGTGACACCCGTAAAATTAAACAAATACTAATTATTTCCCTAACGATTACAGGCACGTTAAGTATCTTTTTTATGATCGGGATGTTTGCCTTTGCGCCAATTGTTGCCAACACACTACTTACCGATGATCGTACACTACTTCCATTATTAGCAATTACCCCAATGGTACCAATCAGTGCTATTTCGTCGGTTATACGAGGGTATTTCCAAGGCAGACAGAACATGAAGCCGCAAAGCTATGCACAAGTGATTGAGCAAGTTGTTCGGATTTCTTGTGTAGCTCTTTTGGTCAACTTGTTTTTACCATACGGAATCGAATTTGCAGCTGCTGGAGCCATGATTTCTGTGATTATTGGGGAGCTTTGCTCGTTATTTTTCATGCTCCATATGTTCCGATTGAAAAAGCGAATTAAACTAAGAAGTAAGATGTTTGACTATCTTCGCACAGGAAGAAAAACACTATCAGATCTTATGTCAATTGCATTACCAAGTACAGGTAGCCGTCTTGTAGGATCAATTTCCAATTTTCTTGAACCAATATTAGTATCACAAAGCTTAGCAATTGCAGGTATCCAAACGGCTGTAGCAACGAAACAATATGGAGAATTGACAGGATACGCGATTCCATTATTATTTCTACCAACATTTATAACCCATTCCTTGGCTGTGGCGCTTGTCCCAAATATTAGCGAAGCAGATGCGAGAAATAACAAACGACTAATTCATTATCGAATTCACCAAGCGATTCGCATTTCTTTTGCTTCTGGCGCAATAGCAACGATCGTATTATCACTATATGCTGATTCTATTTTATCTTACATGTATGGGACAACAAGTGCCAGTCGTTTTTTAATTTTAATGGCACCATTTTTCATCTTGCTTTACATTCAATATCCATTAAACGCAACATTACAAGCACTTGACTATGCGAAAGCAGCAATGTGGAATAGTATTATTAGCACATTTATCAAATTTGCAGTATTAGTACTTCTAGCTACCAATGAAGATTTTGGTATTATGGGGGCTGCCTTAGCAATGGTTGTTGGTGTAGTACTTGGAACAATCTTGCATTTAGCAACACTGATCAAAGTTATATCTTTTCGAATTCCTTGGATTGATTTCGCTAAAATGATTGTTTTATTGGGGGCCACATGGTGGGTTGGCACGATGTTCAAAAATATTTTTGTCGGATATCAGACAAGTCTGCTCGTATTTCTCTTGTTATTAATAAGCTTAACCATCATCTATATCTGCCTATTATTCTTGCTTCGTTTCATTACGAAAGAAGAATTAGAACAAATTCCAATATTAAAACGTTTTTTATAGTGCACAAAAAAACGAGTGGGACATCCTACTCGTTTTTTTATCAGTTATTGTTCATTTTTCAAATCAATAAACCACTGCTCATTGCTATCCAGTGAACAAAAAGAAATGTCTTTAATATTATGATACCCTTGCTGTTGAATTTGGTTCTTGAGCCATGCTTCCGATTTATTTATCTTTTTTAACGAAGTAGGTTGAATTTTCCCATCAATAATAAGTGGAACAACATAACCATCGGGCGATATTGCTTCTTGTGAGCTTGACGACCTTTCAAAGACAGATAACTTTCCCGATGCTTCTAAAATCGCAAATTCTACATCCTGAATACTTTTCGTACCATTCTCTCTTAGTTGCTGCATTAAATCATTAAAATTATACCGTTGCTTCTTCATCTCATGCTCATCGATTTTACCACGAGATATAATTACCGATGGTTTACCTTCAAACCACTCACGAAAAGTCGCGTTCTTTAATGAAAACCATGCCGTCAGTCGTTGAATCACTAACAGAATTACCATAGGAATAATCGCATGGACAAGGGAGCTTGACGGATCTTCGATTGAAAAAACAGCCATTTCTGCGACCATAATAAATACAACAATATCTAGTAAGCTTAACTCTCCAATTTCCCTTTTCCCCATTAAACGAAAGATAAGCACAATGATTAAGTACGTTAAGATAGTCCGAAAAATTATCTTTCCAATTTCTATTTCCAAGATGTTCACTTCCTCTTACAGCCTTCCTGTGTATTATTTCCACAGAAATCATTGTTATGCTTTAATTTATTGTGTGCTGAAAAGGAAGTAAATAACGGAAATATACATAAATCATACAAATAATTAAAGACACAATCACTAACGGAAATCCATATAACATATAGCGTAGAAAGGAGATACGTTGATTTGCACCTTCAGCTAGACCAGCAACAACAACATTGGAAGATGCCCCAATTAACGTTCCATTTCCACCAAGACACGCACCTAATGCAAGCGACCACCATAGTGGATCAAGGTTAGCCATCCCATACACCTGAAATTCCTGAATAACTGGGATCATAGCCGCAACAAATGGGATATTATCAACAATTCCCGAAAAAATTCCAGAGATCCACAAAATCAAAATGGAAGTATAAGGTAAATCACCTTCCGTCAGCCACATCATACCTCTCGCCAATTCATCAATAATACCAACTTCTTCTAATCCCCCGACAAGCATAAATAGACCAATGAAGAAAAATAAAGTAACCCATTCAACCTGTTGAAATATTTTTTCTACACCAGCTTCTTTATCTGTTAGCAATAGCAATAGAAGCGCACCACAAACCGCTACAGTCGTCAGTTCAATATGTAAAATAGGATGCAATAAGAAACCTAGAATAGTGAATGACATGACCGTTACTGACTGATAAAGCATAGGTGTTTTCTTTAAATAACGCTGCCCGTCCATTTTCATTAATTGATCAATATATTTATTATCATGTATGACTAATTGCTTGCGAAATAGCCAGATCAATGCAAACAACATAACTAAAAATATAATCAAAACAACCGGACCTAGGTGTACAACAAAGGATAGAAACGTTAAATGTTCAACAGCTTGACCAATCATTATGTTTGGTGGATCACCTATTAGTGTTGCCGTGCCACCTATGTTGGCGCTAAAAATAATCGATAATAAATAAGGAAACGCTGGTAATTTTAATAACTTTGTCAACGTCAAAATAATTGGTACAAATAATAATACTGTCGTCACATTAGCTAGCAACGCTGAACCAATTGCAGTTAACGCTGCCGTTCCAATTAATAAAGGAATTGGTGCACCCTTCACCCATTGCGCAAAGCGAACGGCAATATATTCAAATAAGCCTGTTTTAGATGTGATTGATACGAGAACCATCATCGAGAACAGGAGCGTAATCGTATTCCAATCAATATAACTAGTAAAAGCATCACGCCATTCATAAATGCCTGTTAACAATAAAAGCACGCCACCAGATAGTGCTATTAATGCCTGGTTTACTCTTTCAGTAATAATAAACAAATAACTAACTACAAATACGACAATCGCAATGGTAGCAGACATATACTGTCCCCTTCCCTACATGACTACTATGGGACAAGTACCCCATAAACAAATGGAAGCTGCTTGTACCCTTTATACCAATGTATTCAAGAACACAGAAAATATTTTATTCTATTTATATTTTTCAATGAATAAGCTAGAACAAATGGACAAACAGGGGAGGGATTGAGGTGGCAAAAGCACGCTTTACTGCCTTACTGTATGGTTGGATTGCCTTATTTGCAATTTTACTGTTTTCAAGTTTAGTTTTATCGTTATTATTACGGTTTACATCACTAGGTTCCGCGACACTGGATTGGACAACATTAATTATTAGTTTAATTGCTTTGTTTGCTGGTGGTTTAGTCGCTGGATTAAAAGGAAAAGAACAAGGCTGGGTGCTAGGAGCTATAATTAGTGTAGGCTTTACCTTATTTGTTTTACTTTATCAATATCTCGGCTACAATAGTGGATTTTCAATGGAACAGTGGATTCAACACATCGGATTTTTAGTTTGCGCACTTATCGGTGGAGTACTTGGGGTGAACTTAAGTTCAGACGGAAAGAAAGACTATTAAGCTACAATAGTTGGATCGTTAAGAATGGCCAGGCAAATTGCCTGGTTTTTCTTTATTTAGAGTAGAGGTGAAAGGCGACGTAATGTAACAATGTTCCAATTCCGCAGTGCCATTAATACGTCGCCTTCTAGGTATTTTACGCAACAACTATAAGCTTTCATAGCTTGTAAGAAAAGCAAAAAGGACAGGCATGGCCTGTCCCTTTTTCATATAGAAATTTACTAGTCTTGGCTTACCACGTCACGAATCGCAGAACGATCGTATGTAAGTTTCGTACTGTTTTCTACTGATAAAACTACTGTATCTTCGTCTATTGCATGAACTGTTGCATGCATACCACCAATAGTGATGATTTTGTCACCTTTTTTCAAATCCGCTTGCATTTGTCTTACGGCTTTTTGTTTCTTTTGCTGTGGACGAATCAATAGGAAATAAAAAATAGCGAACATCGCTAAAATTGGTAATAAATTAACAAGTATATCCATTGTTTTCCCTCCTTTTCTTAGAAGTTTTTAGCATTTGGCTTATTGAAGCCATATTGTTCAAAGAATTCTTCTCTGAAATCGCCTAAACGATCGTTTTTTATCGCTTCACGCACTTGCCTCATTAATTTTAACAGAAAATAGAGGTTATGATAAGTAGTAAGTCGAAAACCGAACGTTTCATTCGCTTTAACTAGGTGACGAATATATGCTCTTGTGTAATTTTTGCACACATGGCAGTCACAATTTTCATCAATTGGCCTAAAATCGCGAGCAAATTTAGCATTGCGAATTACTAAACGACCAGTAGACGTCATACATGTACCATTTCTGGCAATTCGTGTTGGTAATACACAATCAAACATATCAATTCCACGAATCGAACCGTCAATTAAGGAGTCTGGTGAACCAACACCCATTAAATACCTCGCTTTATCTGTTGGCAACAATGGTGTTGAAAACTCCAAGACGCGATTCATAATGTCCTTTGGTTCGCCGACAGACAATCCACCAACCGCATAGCCGGCAAAATCCATCGATGTTAAATCTGCTGCACTTTGTTTCCGCAAATCTTCAAATTCTCCACCTTGAATAATCCCAAACAAACCTTGATCTGCTGGACGGTTATGCGCCTCTAAGCAGCGCTCTGCCCAGCGGCTCGTTCTTTCTACTGACTTCTTCATATAGTCATGGGTTGCTGGAAATGGCGGGCACTCATCAAAAGCCATCATAATGTCCGAACCTAGTGAATTTTGAATGTGCATCGCTTTTTCTGGAGATAAAAATAGCTTTTCCCCACTAATATGATTACGGAAATGAACACCCTCTTCTTCAATCTTTCTTAGATCACTAAGACTGAATACTTGGAAACCACCTGAATCCGTTAAAATCGAGCCATTCCAATTCATAAATTTATGCAATCCGCCCGCTTCTTCAATAATGTCCTCACCAGGTCGAAGCCATAAATGATAGGTATTAGACAAAATAATTGGTGCGCCCATTTCGTTTAACTCTTCTGGACTCATTGTTTTGACGGTAGCTAACGTACCGACAGGCATAAACATCGGGGTGTCAAACGATCCATGTGGCGTGTGCACCTTCCCAAGTCTCGCGCCTGTTTGCTTACACGTTTTGATTAGTTCATAGGTGATTGCTGGCATATATTTTAATACCCTTTCTTTTATAAAGATTTTAATTTTAAAGGATCAGCATCGCATCACCAAAGCTGAAAAAACGATACCTCTCTTTTACCGCTTGCCGGTATGCATCTAACACAAATTCCTGTCCCGCAAAGGCACTGACAAGCATGATTAATGTTGATTTAGGCAAATGAAAATTCGTAATTAAACCATCAATCGCCTTAAATTGATATGGTGGATAAATAAAAATATCAGTCCAACCATTTGCTTCTGTAAACACACCATCATGGTCTCTGGCGATTGTCTCCAGCGTTCTTGTTGAGGTCGTACCAACAGAAATAATTCTTCCATTGTTTTGTTTAATCCGATTCAGCTGTTGTGCGGTCTCTGCAGAAATTTGATAAAACTCTGAGTGCATTTGGTGTGCTTCAATCGTATCGACACTTACTGGACGGAATGTTCCGAGGCCAACGTGCAATGTAATAAAAGCCACTTCGACGCCTTTAGCCTCAATCTCTTCAAGGAGCTCGGTGGTGAAGTGTAAGCCTGCTGTTGGTGCAGCAGCCGATCCTTCTTCTTTTGCATACACCGTTTGGTAACGCTCCTGGTCAGGAAGCTGTTCTTTTATGTAAGGAGGTAATGGCATCTCGCCTAACTCATTGAGCACCTCTAAGAAAATCCCCTCATAGTCAAAGCGTAGAATTCGCCCACCATGATCCTTTTCTTTCACACAAGTAGCCGTGAGTTTTCCTTCACCAAAGCTAATCTCGGTACCAGTTTTAATTTTCTTAGCCGGCTTTACAAGTACTTCCCATTCATCTTGCTCGGTTTGTGTAAGTAAAAGGACTTCGACTTTTGCACCTGTATCTGCTTTTATACCATACAACCTGGCCGGTAAAACGCGCGTATTGTTTAGTACAAGACAATCGCCAGGCTTCAAGTAATCGGTAATATTAGAAAAAGTACGGTGGTCGAGTGTTTGCTTATCTCGGTCCATCACAAGCAGACGGGAAGCAGTTCGATCGAGTAGTGGTGTTTGTGCAATTAGTTCTTCTGGTAATTCAAAATCAAAATCATTGATGTTCATAACGATCTCCTAACTTAGTTTTAACGAAAACGTCCGATAATATAGAAAATAAGTGATAAAACTACACTTACAATAATCGATGTCATAATCGGAAAATAAAAGGTAGTGTTGCCCTTTTTAAAGCTAATATCACCTGGCAACTTCCCTATTATACTCCAAAGCAGGCCAATCACAATAAAAACGATGCCGATAATAATAAACATTTTGCCGAAGCCACTCACTTGTTAGGAACCTCCCGATTAAAATGTTCGTACGCTTTTGGTGTTACTAGTCTTCCCCTTGGCGTCCGTTGTATAAACCCTGTTTGTAAGAGAAAAGGCTCATAGACATCTTCAATCGTTTGTGATTCTTCACCAATCGTCGCTGCAATCGTGTCTAACCCTACCGGTCCACCATTAAATCCATCCATCATGGCTAATAAATATTTATGATCAATATGATCCAATCCGGCGGCGTCAACCTGTAGCATTTGTAAAGCTTCCCGAGTCGTTTCTAGCGTGATTTCAGACTCACCCTTTACTTGCGAAATATCACGCACTCGCTTTAATAAGCGATTGGCAATACGTGGTGTCCCACGTGATCTGCGGGCAATTTCTGTCGCAGCATCTTGGTTAATACCAACATGAAATATATCTGACGTCCGTTCGACAATCGAGCACAAATCCTTCGTTTCATAAAACTCCAAACGACTAAGCACGCCAAATCTATCGCGTAATGGCGCGGTTAAAAGCCCTGCTCTCGTCGTTGCACCGACGAGTGTAAATGGCGGTAAATCCAAACGGACCGAACGCGCACTAGAGCCATTTCCAATTACGATATCCAAGCAAAAATCCTCCATTGCCGGATATAAAATTTCTTCTACAGAGCGTGGTAGGCGGTGTATCTCATCGATAAATAGCACATCTCCCGCTTCCAAGGAAGATAAAATCGCTGCCAAATCACCTGCCCGCTCTATCGCCGGTCCTGCTGTTGTTCGAAACTGCACACCCATTTCATTCGCGATAATTGACGCTAACGTCGTCTTCCCTAATCCAGGTGGTCCATATAGTAAAACGTGGTCCAATGGCTCATTTCTCATCTTGGCAGCTTCAATAAAAATGCTAAGATTTTGTTTTGCTTTATGCTGTCCAATATATTGTTTTAATGTAGTGGGGCGCAAGCTAAGCTCGACGGATGCATCCTGCTCTTGCTGTTCACTTGATATCATTCGTTCTTCCACAAGATCCCCCCTCCCCTATTTACTCATCATTAATGCTAAACCTTTTCGTACATATGCATCAGCATTTTCATAGTCTTCTTGCTTTAACGCAGGCAAAATAGCCGTGATTTCTCTTTCCGCATAACCTAACGCCCGCAGTGCATCTATCGCTTCTTCTAACGCTTGCGAATGACTGGCTGTTTGCGGCGCACTACTTCCTACCGCACCGCCAACTGGTTCAAGCGTAAACGGAAGCTTACCCTTCAAGTCAAGAATCATTTGTCGTGCTGTTTTTTTCCCAACACCAGGAAACCCTGTTAAAAACTTCTCATCCTCTTGTTCAATCGCCGTCACAAAATCCTGAACGCGTACCGTTGCTAACACAGCCAAAGCACCCTTTGGTCCGATTCCAGATACATTTAATAATTTGGCAAACAGCTGCTTATTTTCGACTTTTTTAAATCCGTAAAGCGCCTGAAAATCTTCACGAAAATAGTGATATGTAAAAATCTTAACCGATTCCCCAATTTGATCCTGAAATTGAAATGGATTGGCACAAATCACTTCATAACCAATTCCACCAGCCTCCACATAGACCGCTTGCTCATCGATTTCTGCTAAAGTTCCTTTTATATATGCTATCATAATAATCTCCCCTATTTATACGTTAACCTTGTTCCATTTTACCATACAAGCGTACGTTCGTATAAGCTAACTTGCTTTCTTACAATTTTTTTCGTCCAAATACGTATAAGAAGCATGAAAGCATAACCCTAATAGCACCCAAAAGAAAGGAGCAACCGTAACAACGCTAATATTAAAAAATGCTTGCACGAGATAGCCGACAATAGAAGCTATAATTCCGCAATGTATAATATAAATCGTTTCATCAGTTTTGATTTTTTGTAATGCTCTATAAGCAGTAAATAAAATAACGGATAGAAAGGTTAAATACACAACTAAAGCAGGAACACCAAGTGTAACTGCGATTTGTAAATATTCATTGTGTGCTTTGTCAACGACGATTTCATTGCCTAAATAAGATGATACTAGTTCCCTGTTATCATTAGGAAAAACGTAATATAACGTATCTGGACCAGAGCCTGTCCAAAAATAATCTTCTATAAGCGGAAATGTGTACCGCCAAATGAACCATCTAGAGCTTCCTTCATGACCATCTGAATTATTCGTAATTATTTTCTGTGTATCATCAAACGCAGTAGCAATCTTATTAATAAACTTGCCATCTCCGAGAGCATCAATAGAAATAAAAATCGAAATAAATAATACTAAGACTATTGTCCACCTGCGCCATAAATGTTTTTTATTTAATATGACAAAAAGAGTCAGAAACAACATAGTAGCAAATAAACCGACAAGTGCACTTCTTGTATAAGTGAAAATTATTGCAATAAAAAACAATACGGATGAACCTAAATAGAAGTAATAGCTTTTATTACCTTTTGAGATTAAAAAAAGCATGATCGATATGCTAATTACTAACACTAAATATGATCCAAAAAAATTAGGATTATCAAACAAACCGTAAATTTGTGAAGAACCCATTCTTACTGAATTACGCGGCAGAAAATCTAAAAAGTAATGCTGCAAAATCCCATAGACAGCAACAATAACTCCCGCACCTACTAATCCTCTTAATATTTTTTTGTGATGCTTCATATTTACTAACCGAAAGGCGAAAAGAAACAGACTAAAATAAGCGAGTAAAGCAAAAAAACCTTCATATCTGTTACTCATACCAAAGCGAGAAATTTCTGGTTCAACAGAAAAAATTGTTGCTATGCCGACCAATACATATAGAAGCAACAACACTATCTCTACATTGGTCACTCGTTTGTTAATATATTCTGTCCATCTGGAGCGATTGGAGAGGACAAACAACCACATGATCATCACAAACGCAATAAGATAGATGACTTTCGGTAAAGCATAATGTGGATCTATTAATAAAGACCACGGGTAGATCAAAAACGGAAATAATACGATAAACCAGTAAAGCATGTGAAATCCTCCTCCCTCAATACAGATGACACTCCACTTGTTACAACCATTTCGTAAACAACAAAATGCCTTCTTTAGTATAAAGATAGAATGGAATAACTATCAACAAAAATCATCCAAAAATAATTCATAGTTGATTTCTAAACAATAAAATAAGCCTTCCCTCATATAAGTGAGAAAAGGCTACTAATTATTATCTTAACTACTGACAGACCGCGATGGTGCAAGTCCTCGATATGCTTCTAGAACGTATTCATATACTTCTTTCGAATCAATTTTAATTCCGTTTTGTAGCTGCTCTGCCTGATAGCTTTCTAGTTCACTCGTATCAATTTGATAAAATGATTGAATGACTTGTTCCTGCATCGGCCGACCATTAAAAATGGTTAATATCCCATTTTTTAATCCAAAATAGCCTTTTTCTTTTAAATATGGAGAAATGTCTGCTATTTCTTGGCGGAAGACAATTTGTCCTTGTTTTTGATCAACTAACTGCCAGCCATCATAATATGCCCAAAAGTCTTGCATCGACCAAATTGTTTCTGTATGTGTCGTCTCTTCGATTTTTCCATCCATATAATGTCTTTGTAAAATGACCGCTAATTCCAATGGTTCACGATCTTTAACTTGTTCCGGTGCTTCTTTCGTTTCCATTGTTACTTCCTGTTTTTGCCCTGACTGTTCATCCTGCTCTACTGGCTTGGCAAATACCCAGAAACTTGTAAATATAACACTTAATGATACGAACAATACAAATAAAATTAATAGACGCTTCATGTTATTCACCCCATTTTTCAGAAAGTACTATTGAAAATAACTTCTATTCTCAGTATGTCCAATAGTTGAAGAACTATCCAAAAATTATAGAAAAATGTGGGGATTTCAAGTATATAATTGATAAAAATCCTCTATTACTTTGAGTTAGTTTTCATAATTACCTTCACTGCTATTTGCATCAACATACGTTCGCGTGAGACTAGCTTAAGTATTATGAATTTAACTAACTCATTGCAACAAAGGATCCACTACATCTTATTATTCAATGCCTTCTTTTGCATCCAAATCACGCATTTGATTCCAATATATCGCATCTGTCTGAATAATAACTTCTTTATCTGTAACGATTAGCCCAACACGCTTCTCTATTTCATTAATAATTGGAGCGATGTCTTCATCATAATAGCGTTGGTCAAGCATAACGGCAACAATAACGCTGTCCTCTCTTAAGAAAGCTTGTGTTAATTTCACCTCATTCATTTGATTTACGAATTCTGCAATTTGCTGTGATGTCTCATTATAGAAGCTTTTTGAATAAGAATCATTTGCTTGGCTATCCGGCCGTCTTAGATCATCCTGATATCCTTCCAAATATTCTTCTTGTAATTGATCATTATCATTTTGCTGTTGTCGCACTTGCTGAAGATGCATATCCGATTCGGACTGAAACCCGATTGGCTCCTGTTGATATTCAGCGGTCTGGTCGATATCTGCTTGTTCATTATCGTTCTGACAAGCAACTAACACAAAAAGAGTTCCCAGAATCCAGATTTTGTTCATAAAAAAACCTCCCTTACGATTAGATTGAGTAAGGGAGGTTTTTTTAGTCAGTTATTTTGTGGTACGTTAACTAAAATTTCTCAGGTCCACGTGCCATTTCGCGTTTATGTGCGGTGTTTCGATGCAACCGTTCAATAATTTCTTTATCTTGTTGAGGAATCTCTTCCCCTTGTAAGTATTTGTCAATCAACGCATAACTTGTACCCATTTCGTTCTCATCTGTCTGACCTTCCCAAAGACCGGCACTTGGTTGCTTGTTAACCACTTCATCTGGAACCCCTAAATACTTTGCAATTTCACGAACCTCGCCTTTGGTTTGATGTACTAATGGTACTAAATCAACGCCACCGTCACCGAATTTGGTAAAGTAACCTGTGTACCACTCTGCAGCGTTGTCAGTGCCTACCACCATGTACTTGTAGTTAGTAGCTAATGCATACAACGTGCTCATGCGTAAGCGAGCTCGTAAATTTGCGTCAGCCAACTGTTGCTGCTCTGGATTAAGACCTTTTTGTTGCTCTAATTCTTGTTGCATCGTTGTGAAAAGCGTATTATGTGTTTCGGTTAAATCTACTGTTACAGAATCAATGCCACAGGCTTCGATCACCCTTTTGGCATGTTCCATATCCTGTGGGTTACTTTTACATGGCATAATAACCCCTAGAGAGTGTTCCGGAGCAGCTCGTTTAATCAAATTAGTTACAACAGCGGAATCAATTCCGCCACTTACTCCAACTAAAAGACCGTCTACACCTGATTCTTTAATTTGTTGCTGTAGCCATTGGACAAGCTTTTCTACTTTTTCTTGCATGGAAATAGTCCCCTTTCCTGATCTTCATTTTATCTTTAATTTAGCATAAGCATCACAGCTTCGACAAACTTCTTCCTTTGCATCCATTCTTCTGTCAACTGAATCAAGTAATCATTTATGTCTTCCTCCATCGGTTCGCTCTGCAAAAAATAACCCCACTCACGAATTATATCTGCTGGAATCGCTACTCCTAATAACCAGGTTTCTTTGTCTGCTACTTTATTACTTAGTGAATGATTTAACAAAGTATGTAAGTCTGATTCCAAATACGGAAGAAATCGTTGACCTAGTTGAATATAATCATATGTTTGTGGTGAAAGTGATAGCAAGTCGAAATCGATTAAATGTACTTGTTTCTTATTATCCCTCAAAAAATTATGCGAAGCAACATCTCCGTGAATCCAAGTAGACAAATCGACAGCTTTTTTTTCAATTACATGCCAGTCCAGTTGTGAAAACCGTTCGAGCAACATGTTCATTACAGTTACTATGTCCTGATATAATGCTGTATACCCGTGTTTCTTCAAGATTAGTTCTGTTGCTTCTAATCTGCCAATCCTACTTTTCCATTTTAAATAAAGGGGTGGATTTAGCCTTGGATGATCAAGGACTACACCAGCAGAACTGTGATGAAAATTAGCAATCGTTTCAACTGCAGCGATACGGTCTTCTTCAACAGAATAATCTAACGATTCACCTTTAATATAGGGAGACATAGTCCAATAAAATCCGTAGCCCTTGATATATTGTGAACCATTTGGAAAACGGATAAACGTGTAACTGGTACGATCGACCACTTCAAAAAACTGCCATTGCTGCTCAAGAATACGCTTAGAGCGATAACCTTTAAGAATATAAGCATTTCCATCTTCTGTAACTGTATAAAGCACATGGTTCTTAATAGGCTTTACAAAATTAATATTAAGCCACCCGGATTCTTTAAAAAAGGAAGCGAGACGATCTATAAAAGAATCGTCTCGACTATATTCCTTATTCATTTTCTTCATCATCTTCACGGTAATATGGATAACCCATTCCTGGTTCTGGAACATTTGGTTGGAATTGCGGATATCCCATTGGCGGTACCTGGTATCTTGACTGTGGTGGTACCATTCCTGGACCATATGCTTGTTCTTGTGGTACCATTCCTGGACCATAGCCCTGTTGCCATTGCGGCATATATGGTGATTGTTGCATTGGTTGTTGTGTCGGATAACCTTGACCGTAACCTGGATAGCTTTGATAATCAGTTGGCGCATATGGCTGTTGCCCTGCTGGATAATTTGGTGTATAGCCTGGGTATGATGGATAACCTGGTTGTTCATACGCTTCGGGTTGAGACTGTGGATATGGTCCATAAGGTTGCCCATAGCCAGAAGGCTGATGATTTGTATGATTTTTTGTAGGTGTCCCCGCTAAATTTGCAGGCATTTCAGGCATTTCTACACTGCTTGATTCCATCCATTCCGAATTACTATATTCCATTTCTGCAGTTTCATAAGGACCATATGGTACGTTTGGTGTAGCATACGGTGATATATTTGTTGGCATTTGTTGTACAGGATAAGGTACTGGATTCATTGGTGTACAATAATGATTATTCATCGGCTGCTGGTAAGCTGGCATCACTGGCATTTGTGGCTGCGCAGGATAATTGCTCGGCTTCTGTTGGTGTCCATACGGGTATGGCTGTTGATTAGTTGCTGCAGGTAATGTTTGATTATACTCTGGAACTGGTGGGATGTTTACCGGTTGCATCGGTAAACTTTCCGAAGCATGTGTCGGTTTTTTATGGTCATCTTCTTTCATGACAGGTATCGCCTTTTTAGACTCATCTTTGTAAGGATGTTGACTAGGTTTTTTTGTTTCCTTTTTAACAGGATATTTAGTCATATTCTTTTCAACGTGAACTTTTTTCTTATCTGGGTACTTCTTCATTTCTTTATCCATTGGTTTGACTTGCTCTTTCGGCTGTTCCTTTTTCACTTGTTTCGTCGTTGTAGGTACCTTTATTTTCATTCCTGGCATGATCATATCCGGGTTAGATAACTGGGTGTTTACTGCCTTTAACTCTTCAAAATCCACCCCATACTTTTCTGAGATTTTCCATAACGTTTCACCTTTTTGAACTACATGAATTTTCAACGCTGAAACTCCCTTCTATATTTAATAACACGTTTGGCTAATATTAGAACAATTCCATAACAACATATGCGAATGCCCTAGAAAAGTTGAATGATTGTAGGCAGATATCAGGAAATTATTGCAATGAAATGTACATACAGAGGTGAATAACAGGAAGACGAAATATTATGAACAAGATTTTTCACAAAATAAAATCCCCTTGAACAATTATATTCAAGAGGATGTCGTTTATAGTATAAACTTTTAATTCATATAGCGATATTTCATCAAACTTTTTAAAATGGAGATTTCCTGTAAAATTTTCTCTCCGATATTCGATTCTCTTACCTTTTTTCTTTCCAGTTCTTTGTCCACTAATCTTGTTACCGATAACACATCAGTTCCATCTCTTAGCACATCTTCTTTAGAATTAAACTTTTTGTGGGCAACAAGCTGCATGCCGTAAGAATTAAATAGTAACGTGTATCCAGCAATACCTGTTGTCGATTGATAAGCCTTAGAGAAGCCACCATCAATAACAACCATCTTTCCATTTGCTTTTACTGGATTTTCACCGTCAATTTCTTTTACCGGTGTATGTCCATTGATAATATGACCTTGGTCAGGATCTAAACCAAATTCTTTTAAAATTTTCCGGCAGACTTCCTCATCTTCACGTAGATAATAGTATGGATTTTTCCTCTCTTTGTGGGTTTCTTTATCTTGAATAAAATACCTTTCAAAGGTTGTCATTTCTCGTTTACCAAACAAAGATGAATGTTCGCCAATCCATAAGTACCAAACCATATCTGTAGCAATGTCTTCTGTCTGTTCAGGATGTGCAAAACTATGTCGCAAATAACTTTCAAAAACATCAAGCAGCTCACGACCTGCATACGTTTTATTCTCAATAACCATTTTTTGCATATTTCCTGTTTCTTCTAAAGGAATACATCCATGAATTAACAAGTTCTCATTATATTTCAAATATAGACTTCCTTTTTTCATCAAGAACTTCATATGTCTGGCTAATTTTTCCGAATGTTGGACAGAAAATAATAGCTTGTCCATAACCTCTTTCTCTTCCTCTAATAACTGATCAGGTTGCTCCGGATTAATCGTAGCAAAACAAGTATTTTCAAGAGGATAGGTCTTGCCATGGATCGTTATTTCTTTAAGATCAAAATCAACTTTTTCAAGCAAGAGTCTTCCTGACATGTTGAAGAATGGACGTCGCTTTATAATCGGGCTTTCCAATTTGAACTGAATCATTGCGATAGCTTGGTGTATTTTCGTCACCTGTAATTGATCTTGATCGGAGATCTTATCCTCGATATGGATTTTTGGTCTAAAAACCGGATTATCACCATAATATTTTTCCGCAAGATTAAGTAGCGGGCGAAGATTGATGCCATATATATCTTCAATAATATCTAAATTCCCATAGCGAGCACAGATCCGAACAATATTCGCTAAGCAAACCTTTGATCCTGCGTAGGCACCGAGCCATAGCACATCATGATTTCCCCACTGAATATCAACCGAATGATAATTGATTAACGTTTCCATTATTTTATCTGGTTCAGGTCCACGATCGTAAATATCTCCCACTACATGAAGATGATCAACGACTAGTCTCTGTATCGTATACGCAAGGCCAATAATAAGCTTATCCGCTTGACCGAGGGAAATAATTTGTTCAGCAATACTCGAGTAATATTGTTTTTTATTTGTATATTCATCGTTTTTGTACAATAACTCTTCAATAATAAAAACAAATTGGCCTGGTAACGCTTTTCGTAATTTCGTACGTGTGTATTTCGAGGAAGTATAAGGAATGAGCTGGATCGTATGTTCAATAATTTCGATATACCATTGCTTTAATGCTTCATCATTTGCAAAATTATTTTTAATTAGCTGTAACTTTTCTTCTGGATAATAAATTAATGTCGCAAATTCATCAATTTCTTTTTCCGATAATTCCCCTTTGAATATATCAGTTATTTTTTCTTTTACTTTCCCTGAACCATTCCTTAATACATGTTGAAAGGCTTGATATTCCCCGTGCAAATCACTAACAAAATGCTCTGTCCCTTTTGGTAGATTGAGAATCGCCTCAAGATTAATAATTTCCGTAGCAACTTTTTCTTCGCTATCATATTTTTGAGCTAGCAAATCTAAGAATTTTGTGTTCAAAATTCTTGCCTCCCCCTTAAAATGAACAATATCTACAATTTGATCAACGCCAACTTCTACTAAGACTTTAACCTGTATCAATATGTTAAAATGGACCGCTAAAGGTTCTGATAAATCTGACAATATTAGTTTATTGTACCATAAAGTGACACAAAAGTTAGCGTTTCTTAAAATCAGAGATCACCTATAATTAATTCTATTTATAAGTAGGGATTTAGAACATTGCGTAAAACTAATTATAGTCCATTCGAAGGTCAAAGGACTTGACCAGCCCCTGTTCAAAAAGAAAAAAAATACCCTATAAGGCAGACCAAGCGTGACTACACTTTAGGGTATATAATTTGTTATTAAACTGTTTGCAGCATACGCGCAAGCGCCGCTGTAGACTGTTGTGAGGTTGTTTCATCTACGATAATCTGATTTATTATATTGCCTTGTTCTAACTCTTCTAATGCCCATAATAAGTGCGGCAAATCGATTCGATTCATCGTCAAACACGGACACATATAAGGATTCAATGAAATAATTTCTTTGTCGGGGTGATTGGCGATGATCCGATTAACTAAGTTCATCTCCGTACCAATTGCCCATTTACTGCCTGCTGGTGCTTCGTTAATCATATCGATAATGTATTTGGTTGAACCGGCATAATCGGATAGTCCGACAACCTCTCTACTACACTCTGGGTGAACAAGTATATTCATATCTGGATACTGTTTACGTACATTTTCGACATTATTAACTGTGAAATTCTCATGCACAGAGCAGTGACCTTTCCAAAGAATCACTTTAACCTTCTCCAAATCACCTTCATATTCAAAACTGTCCGTACGTGGGTTCCATACAGCCATCTCGTCAAGTGGTACACCCAAATCATAAGCTGTGTTTCTTCCCAAGTGTTGATCTGGTAAAAATAAAATCCGTTGCTTTTGTGCGAATGCCCATTTCACCATTTGCTTGGCATTCGATGATGTTACTGTTGCTCCACCATTTTTTCCAACAAATGCTTTAATTGCAGCTGTTGAGTTTACGTATGTTAGTGGCAATACAGTATCACCAAATGTATCTTGTAGTATCTTCCAGCTTCTTTCTGTTTGATCAATATCAGCCATATCGGCCATCGAACAGCCAGCACGCATATCCGGTAAGATAACCTTCTGATGATCATCTGTCAATATATCGGCAGTTTCAGCCATGAAATGAACGCCACAGAAAACAATATATTCGGCATCTTTGTTTTGAGCGGATATTTGCGCTAATTGTAACGAGTCACCAGCAGCATCAGCAAATTGGATGACCTCATCCTTTTGATAATGATGACCAGGAATAAATAGTTTTCTACCAAACTTTTCTTTAATCTCTCTTACCCTATGTTCCATTTCTTCTCTACTAAGTGTTTTATATTTTTCTGGCATGTCTTGATGCAGTTGTTTAAACGTTTCTAACAAACTCATTTTGCTTCCCCCCTGTTTTACTAGTAACGTTAAAGCTAATATCAAGTGCTTTTACGGAATGGGTTAGAAATCCGAGAGAGACGAAGTTAACTCCTGTCGTTCCGTAGTCAGCAATATTGTCAATTGAGATATTACCAGATGCCTCCGTAATAATATGGGATGGCACGAGTAGGACAAACGATCGCACTTCCTCTGGTGTACGATTATCAAACATAATCACATCTGCACCAGCATGAACCGCTTCTTCTACTTGCTCTTTACTCTCGGTTTCTACTTCAATTTTCACCATATGACCTAATTGTTCTCTTACTTTTGAAACGGCCTTCGCAATTGATCCGCAAAAAGCAATATGATTATCCTTGATCATAACACCATCATATAAACCAAAACGATGGTTTTTACCTCCGCCACAAGTAACTGCGTATTTTTCAAACATTCTTAAGCCAGGTGTTGTTTTCCGCGTATCACAAACTTTCGTCGTCTCACTGTTTAAAGTTGTGACTGCTTGTTTGGTTATCGTTGCAATTCCACTCATCCGCTGCATCAGATTTAGAATCACGCGTTCTCCTGTTAATAAGCTTCGGACACTGCCAAAAACTGTGGCTATCTTTTCGCCAGCTTCTACAACGTCACCATCTCGTTTGTGGAGACTAACTTCGATTGTCGGGTCTAACAATGAATAGCCTTTTTCAATAATGCTTACTCCAGCTAGGACCCCCGATTGCTTAGCAATAAAAGTTCCCATGCCTTGTTGCTCTGCTGGAAAAATATGTTCACTCGTTAAATCACGATCACCGATGTCCTCTATAAAAAATTCGTTTAATAGTTCTGTTAGTTTAATATTATTCATCGACTTCCTCCAATAGCTATTGAATGGGATTGGGCCATGTCTTCTTCCTTGCTTCGAATAATCGACTGGTTTAGCCATATTTTATCATCTCCAAAAGGGTAGTCCTTACGGTAATGCCCGCCTCTGCTTTCTTTACGGGCTTGTGCGGATGTAACAACTAACCAAGCCGTTGTCAGCATATGAATGATTTCCATTTGTTCTTTCGTGCAATTCATCACATGCATTTGCAAGTTTTCTTTAACGTTGAACTGTTCCAGCCATTTCTTTGCCTTCTCTAAGCCTTCATGTGTTCTTTCAATTCCTGCAAAGGTAGTCATGATCTGTTTTATTTCTTGCTTACTAGGCACTTTTATAGGAGATACCCTTACCGGGGAATGCTTCGGTATTTGTCTTTTTATATTATTTTGCATCGCTTTTTTTATAATGTTATTAGCAACAAGGTTGCCGAACACAATTCCTTCCAATAATGAATTGCTCGCCAGTCGATTAGCCCCGTGAACACCTGTACAGGCAACCTCACCTACCGCATATAAGCCCTTCACACTCGTTTGACCTACAGCATTTGTTTTTACCCCACCCATCAAAAAGTGCGCGCCAGGGGCAACAGGAATCAATCCTGTGTCTATATTTATGCTTGCTTTTTCACAAAATGAAGTAATCGTTGGAAACTTCACTGCAAAATCATCAATCATTGAAATATCCAAATAGATTTGATTTCCATTCAACATCTGTGTGTGAATCTCTCTTGCCACTACATCACGAGGAGCTAAATCTGCTAACGGATGAACAGTTTGCATAATTCTTGTACCGTCGGCATTTACCAAAGTCGCACCTTCGCCTCGAACCGCTTCAGATACTAACCCGTATGCTTTACCACCAACTTGTAACATCGTTGGGTGAAATTGAATAAATTCAAGATCAGCAAGCGTAGCTCCTGCGTGATAAGCCAAAGCGATTCCGTCACCAACAATGGTCGGATCGTTAGAAGTAACCTCGAACAAACCTCCACAACCACCCGTAGCTAAAATAACATTGTCTGCTGCATACGTTGTATGTGCGTCATTAGAATCACACGCCACTACACCTACACAATGACCATCAGCTACAATTAAATCAACAACAGCTTGATCCTCGACGATTGCCACCTTGTTCTCTATCCGGTTCATCATAAATTGCATGATAACCTTCCCAGTTCTATCACCGCCTGCATGTAAAATACGACGATGTAGATGGGCACCTTCTTTTCCAAACAAAAGCTTTCCGTCTGGATTTGTATCAAAACTTAAACCTTGAGTGATTAATTTTTCAATATATGCTGGTCCCTTTTCAACCAAAACTTGTGTGGTATACGGATTGTTTATATGGCATCCAGCTTCGATCGTATCTGTAAAATGAGCCTGCCAATTGTCAGTATTTTCTAGCGCGGCAGCAATCCCACCTTGCGCACGAACGGAGTTACTGTGCTGTTTGTTTGATTTTGTTAAAATAATCACATTCATTTGTGCATGTTCACTTAACTTATCAGCCACCGTTAGGGCAGCTAAGCCACTACCAACAATGACAATATTTTTTTTAATCATAAGCCCACCTTTACCCAAGTGTCTTTACACCTATATTTACACATAAATTGATAGATGACAAGACTTTTTTTCGAGTATTATGATAGGATATAGTTAACAGAGCTCGGAGACGAAGTGAAAGGGAGTATAACCTATGATTTACTTAGATTATGCAGCAACAACACCGGTTAGTGATCATGCTTTACAAGTTTATAATGAAGTATCCAAAAACATGTATGGTAATCCGAGCAGCTTGCACGATATCGGTTCACGAGCGAAGCAATTGTTAGAGCATGCAAGACAGGAATTAGCACTTTTATTGCACGCTGATGCAAGTGGTATTTATTTTACGAGTGGTGGAACAGAATCAAATGTGCTAGCAATTGATGCAATTTTAAGAGGCAATCAAAAAAACGGAAAGCATGTAATTACGACTAGAATGGAGCATGCCTCACTGCAATCATATTTTCAACAAATTACAAAACAAGGATATCAGGTAAGCTACGTAGCTGTTAATGAACACGGGGAAATTGACATCAATCACTTAGCGACATTAATCCGCGATACGACAGTGCTCGTCTCCATTCACCATGTAAATTCAGAGATCGGCGTAATCCAGCCAATTAATGAGATTGCAGAACTCGTTCACACGTATGGTGCACTTTTTCATAGTGATTGTGTGCAAAGCTTTGGAAAATTACCGATCAATATGAAAGAATCAAAAATTGATAGCATTTCGATTTCATCGCATAAAATTTATGGACCGATGGGTGTAGGAGCCGTTTATTTAAATCCTAGTGTTGCTTGGGAGTCAACTTCAACAAGTCTAAATCAGGAAAACGGCTTTCGTGCAGGTACCGTCAATGTCCCTGGCATTGCGGCATTTGTGACAGCAGCGCAAGCAAGTTGTATAGCTATGGAGCAAGAACTCACGAAAATATCAAGCCTTAGAGAGCGTTTTATCAACTTACTAGATGACGGGGGTTTTGCTGGTCATGTGTTCACCAGCAAAAATGGACAATTACCACACATTATTGGCATCCTTTTAGATGGTCTTCAAGGTGATTATGCGATGTTGGAATTCAATCGTGCTGATATCGCCATCTCAACCGGAAGTGCGTGCAGCGTTGGCCAACAGCAGCCATCAAAAACAATGCTAGCAGTTGGGAAAACTGATGTAGAAGCAAAGCGATTTATTCGGCTATCGCTCGGCAAACAAACCACAGTTGCTGATATTACAAAGGCTGCTACAATTTGTCTTCAATTATCGGCAAGTATGACAGGAAGGGGTGCTACACATGGATGAATCCAAAAAACTAGCAGGAGATAAACGCAGGCAGTTTATTTTATCATTGTTAAAGGAACGTAACCAGCCGATAACGGGTGGTGAGCTGGCCAAGCTAACCAATGTGAGTCGACAAGTAGTTGTTCAAGACATATCGCTGTTAAAAGCTGGACAGGAGCAAATCATCGCAACGAGCCAAGGCTATTTGTATTTACAAGATAACCAGCAACAGAATACTTACCAGCTTACTGTTGCGTGTAGTCATACACCTGAGAACACGAGAAAAGAGTTAGAGCTTATCGTCGATCACGGTGTAACCGTCAAAAACGTATTTATTGAGCATCCTGTATATGGTGATTTAACAGCATCGATTATGGTTAGTAACCGAATTGAAGTCGATCTATTCATTAAGAAAGTGCAAGCAACCAATGCCCCTTATCTACTTCAACTTACTGAAGACGGTGTGCATCTGCACACACTAGAATCGGACTCAGAAGACAAGCTTCAATCAGCATATAACTCACTTGTAGAAGCAGGCTTCGCTTTAGAATCATAAAAAAAACAACCAATCACAAATCGTTGTGATTGGTTGTTTTCAGTTTATCCAGAATGTCCGTTTACCATATAATACGGATAGCTTCCCAATACAGACACCGTGCATCCAAGAGATTCCAGCTCTGCAATCGCATTCGGAATAAGCACATCATCCATTAGTTGCTCAATATCGATAAGAAAGAAATAATTGCCCAAACCTGTTTTCATTGGTCGCGATTCAATTTTTGATAAATTCAGCTTGCGCCATGCAAATACTGATAATACTTGATGTAGCGCACCAGCTTGATCAGAACCTAGCGTAACGACTAAAGTAGTTTTGTTTCCTTTAAGCTCAAGTTTTTTCGCTTCGAAAGGGTAACTATCTTTATGTAGTACAACAAAGCGCGTATGATTGTTAGAAAAATCATGTATATCCTTTTTCACGATTGTTAATCCATACTCCTGTGCTGCAAGATGGTTAGAAATTGCACCAATATTTAAATGCTTGTGATCACTAACATACTTAGCCGCCGCACTTGTCGATGTGGTGTACTCCGCTGTCGTGCTTGCTAAATTATCATGTAGAAAATGGTGGCATTGGGCAATCGCATGGGAATGCGAATAAACGACATCTAAGTTTTCCCAATTGGACACGTTGTCCGGGTGCACCATCAAGTGTTGTCTAATTGGTACAATCACTTCTCCGACGATTTTAAGTGATCGATTTTGTATTAAATAATCAACAGTTAAATTGACCGAGCCTTCTATCGTGTTTTCTAATGGCACAACACCCAGCTCGATCTCGTCTTTTTCAACAGCATCGATACATTCGGGAATTGTTGTATAGCTCTTTTTTCCTTCTCCATTGAAAAGCGCATCTACCGCGATTTTCGTAAACGTTCCTTTTGGTCCCAAATATCCTATTTCCGACATTTCCAGCTCCCCCTGTCCTACGCACCTGAACTTAGTATTTCTACTTTGTATACAAAATCAAACTGCTTAAATTGCTCAATTAATACTTCGATATCGAGCGACATCCCAGAGGTATTCAAGGAAATCGTTACATTCGCCTTTCCATGCAGAGGAATCGTTTGGTGAATTGTTAAAATGTTTCCTCCCGCCTGTGCCACCGTCGATAACAAATTAGACAGTGCGCCTGTGCGGTCCTCAACATGAAAAAATAACGTAACGATTTGCTCCTTCACCATAGCTTGGAAAGGAAAAACTGCATCGCGGTACTTGTAAAAAGCACTTCGAGATAAGTCGACCTTCTTTGTCGCTTCATAGACAGAATCGGCCTTACCTCTCTCTAGCAATTCTTTCGCTTCAATCGTTTTGCGCATTGACTCGGGAAGAATATCACTTCTAACTAAATAAAATTTCTCCTCTTTATGGCTCATGCTCCCCATTCCCCTTTAGAACGTCCTGACGTAAGCAGTTGATTATTCGATAAATTCAAATTCGTATTCTAATAGACGGACGGTATCCCCATCTTCAGCACCTTTTTCTCGTAACGCTTCGTCTACTCCCATACCACGTAGCTGACGTGCAAATCGACGAATCGATTCTTCATGATTGAAATCCGTCATTTTAAATAGCTTTTCAACTTTATCACCGAGTATTACGTAAGCACCATCAGGATCTCGAGTAATTTCAAACCCTTTCGCTTCCTTCTCGTGACGATAAACAACACGTTGTGGTAGTTCTTCTAATGGCTTCGTTTCTTTCGGTATCATGCTCAGCTTATCAGCAACTGCAAATAATAGATCGCGAAGCCCTTCCTTTGTGATCGTTGAAACAGGATAGATTGGATAATCATCCGTTAACTGTTCTTTAAAAAACTCCAACTGTTCTTCTGCTTCAGGAATATCCATTTTATTAGCGACAATGATTTGAGGACGGTTCATTAAGGTTGGATCATATTGTCGCAGTTCCTCATTTATCGTTACAAAGTCCTCGTACGGATCTCTTCCTTCTGTAGAAGCCATATCAATCACGTGTACAATTACCCGTGTGCGCTCCACGTGACGTAAAAACTGATGACCAAGTCCAACACCCTCGTGCGCCCCCTCGATCAATCCAGGTAAATCGGCTAACACAAAGCTACGATGATCTTCCGTCTCGACAACACCAAGGTTCGGTGCAAGTGTTGTAAAATGATAATCAGCAATTTTTGGTCTCGCTGCACTAACAACAGAAAGTAGTGTCGACTTCCCGACGCTCGGAAATCCGACTAAACCAACATCTGCAATAAGTTTCAATTCAATCTGAATATCACGCTCTTGCCCTGGTTCCCCATTTTCAGCAATATCTGGCGCTGGGTTTCTCGCTGTCGCAAAGCGGATATTCCCTCTACCACCACGACCACCATTAGCGATAACTGCGCGCTGGCCGTGTTCAATTAAATCAGCGATAACTTGACCAGTTTCGTCATCTTTTACAGTTGTACCTGGTGGAACATGTAATACCATAGGAGGCGAATTTTTTCCGTGTTGGCCCTTACTCATCCCGTTTTCACCACGAGTTGCTTTATAATGCTTTTTATATCGAAAATCCATAAGTGTGTTTAGGCCTTCATCGACTTCAAAGACGATATCGCCACCGTTTCCGCCGTCACCGCCGGCAGGTCCACCCATTGGTACATATTTTTCTCTACGATAGGCAACTAAACCGTTACCACCATCGCCTGCTTTTACGTATACCTTCACCTGATCTACAAACATAATCAGTCACCTCTTTCGCTGCACATCCATGTTACTTTGCAATGAATTTTTCTATCGGATTTTTGTTCAATCTTTACTTTATGTACATTGGACTGCTCTAATACGTGCTTTAATTGCTCTACGTTATCAAAAGTACCTGTCATAGATAGTTCTATTTCTAACGTTTGATTTTTGTAACCAAAAAGTAGATTTCCTTCATAAAATTCCATCTTGGAACTAAAAGCATTCATCGTATTTATTATATCCTGGCACTGCTGAACAATTCGCTCATCATACGCTGCTACATTTACTTGTTCGACATCTACCTGATAAGCTATGCGAATATTATCATGATGCATAGGAAAGCTTATTAACCAAAGTGCCGTCTTAGGCACATTCAAATTCATCAATTTTCTTTCTTGTTCTGCTATAGCAATGCTATTTTGAAGTTTATTTTGCACTTTTTCTAATTTTCCCATACTAGTGTAGCCTAGCAATAGTTGAACTTCATTTAACCAATCATGGCGATGGTGCCGCAACAATTGAATGATCTCTTGTTCATTCATTCCCCTTCGCTCCCTTAAGAGATTGTCCAATTCAATGAACGCACGCACTAATGCAATATGAAAATTATAGCAGAAAAAATGCAGGAAAGACAATGGCTGAATGCCTGTTACATGATTTTTGAATTTGGATTCAGATAATTAAAAAGGACTCCTTCCATTTCAGAAAATGGTTGGAGTCCTTGTTGTGTTAAGCTTAAGCCTCTTGAGCTACAGGGTACACGCTCACTTTTTTGCGATTGCGTCCGTAACGTTCGAATTTAACAACACCATCAGTTTTTGCGTATAAAGTGTCGTCTCCTCCACGGCCAACGTTTGTTCCTGGATAAATTTTTGTACCGCGTTGACGGTAAAGAATTGATCCACCTGATACGAATTGGCCATCAGCACGTTTAGCACCAAGACGTTTTGATTCAGAGTCACGACCGTTTCTTGTACTACCTACCCCTTTTTTCGAAGCGAAAAATTGCAAGTCTAGACGTAGCATTGGTTTGCACCTCCTTATTTATTGGAAATCGTCATATATTGACCATAGTCAAGATTAATTGTTTCTAAGGATACGAGCATACCCTCTAGTAACAATTGTGTTTTTTCTAAAATAGTATCTGTTAAGTGTTCAGGCAATTCCATTCGTAAGTATCCGCCTTCTTTACCAGCCATTTCTACACTCGGCTCAAATTCGCAAAGCTTCTCAATGGCATTGACAGTACCAAACGTTACTGCCGATACACCAGCGCAGACTAAATCTTCACCTTCTGAAACACTTTCAGCATGGCCGCTTAGTTCAAACGCATAAATCGTATCGTCTTTTCGGTAAATAGTCACTTTAATCATGCTTTAACAAACCTTACGCGTTGATTTTTTCAATCGTAATTTTTGTATAAGGCTGACGGTGACCTTGTTTACGACGGTAGTTTTTCTTTGCTTTAAACTTGATTACAGTTACTTTCTTCTGACGACCTTGTTTTTCAACTTTAGCCGTTACAGTAGCACCTTCTACGTAAGGAGCACCAACTTTAACGTCGTTACCACCAACAAAAAGTACTTTATCAAAAGTTACTGATTCACCAGCTTCACCTTCTAATTTCTCAACAAAGATTGCTTGGCCTTCTTCTACTTTAACTTGCTTTCCACCAGTTTCAATAATAGCGTACATACTTGCACCTCCTCTTAAGACTAAGACTCGCCATACAGGTGTCACGTGGACTTAAAAACCTGTTCTGCGCGGTTGTAGCAACGGGTGCTACTTTTAGACAACAGACCTATATTACCACGTTTTAAAAAAGTTTGTCAATAGAATCCGCCTTTTTTTCAATTATAAAGTCAGCGATTAGTTGACCGCTTCCAGCCAGCTTGATTTGATAATCTAAGGTTGATTTTGTTCGCCTAACATACACATCTTGTCTTACCACATCTATTAAGCTTTCACTTAGTTGATTTTCTGTCCAAGCCTTATAAACGTTTGGATGCATATCAATCAAGATCGCTTCTGCCTGATGGGACCGGTACGAAAGCAACTCCCTCTCTAGCATGTATGCCTTCGTATCTGGTGAAAACACTGGCTTTCTATGGTGTTCGGTTTCAAGTAAATGCGAAAGTGCATAAGATTCGCGTTTTCGAGTCATTTCAACTAACCCAAGTTTCGTAAAACCATAAACCTCGGTACGGATCGGGTCATTTGCCAACGCCTTATTCAAGACGTGTAAAACCTTCTCCTGATTAGAACGTGATTTCATCCCAATAAAATCAATCACAATCAGACCAGAGACATTCCGCAGCCTTAGCTGCTCTGCAACGGCATTTGCTGCCTGCACATTTACTTTTGTTACGGTATCTTCTTTATTCAGCTTTCCTGTATATCCCCCAGAATTAATATCAATTACTGTCAGGGCCTCGGTGTGTTCGATAACTAGTTCTATGCCACCAGAAAGCTTCACCGATGGATCTGTTATCTCCTCCAACATTTGATTGATTGTCTTAGGCAAGCTCGCTTCAAGCTTCTCTTTCCAATGAATTCGATCACGGAGAGCAGGGAATAAGGCTTTTATCCGATTTGCTTCACTTACACTGTCGAAATAAATTGCTGATACAGCACGCGCAGCATAATCTCGCAAAAAACGATCCGGTACGATGTTTTCTTGAAATAAACAAGATGGCACCTTTTGTTTATTTTGCTGTGTTACCAAAACAGACCATTTTTCCCGTAACTGCTCGTATTCCCCTTGAATAACTTCAGCAGAAGCAGTTTGTGCGGAGGTCCGCAAAATAGCCCCTTCCTCACCTGTTCGGATTTGATCAAGCAATATTTTAAGTTGCTGACGATAAGGCTCTTCAATTCGTCTCGAAACAGCTACATAATCTCCATACGGTAGATAAACCAGTGTAGCTCCAGGAATCGTAATATTCGCTGTTAACGTCGCACCCTTAGAACCATAGGCGTCTTTGATCACTTGGACGACTATCGTTTGTCCTTCTGTAATAATGGATTCTATTGACACATTCGGATTTTTTTTAGCTTCTGGTAGTTCGTTACGTTTAAGGAAAGCAACCTTGTCCGCACCAATATCTATGAATGCTGCTTGCATGCCACCCTCAATCGCAGCTACCTTGCCAACGTATATATTTCCTACTTGAGTAGAAAACCCTGGACGATCGATGGTAATCTCCGTTATTTTATCACGTTCTGTCACGACTGCGATTTTCTCGATTGATTTTGTTTGTATGTATAGTGTGGTCATTACTTTATCCTCGTTTCTACTCTAACAATTACTCATATTCTGCAATTTCCTTCGCTGTTATTCGATATTGTTTTAATCCAAAATATGCTTGTAAATAAGCACGTTCATCAATCTTTTGTGGATTCAAAATATTTTCATCCTTAATATATATATGGTGGCGATAGTTTCGTTTAAACGCAGATAATACTTTAATGATGGTTGCGTCTGAATCAACCGTAATTACTTGCGTTTTTTTACTATCCAATCCATCCCGGTAACGTTGTAATAAAAAACGTAAAAATACATAATACCGTTGTTTCCATTCTAGACGATTTTCCCATAAGATAAAAGTTAAAAGCAGAACAGTGCTTAACGTGAAGGGAAATAGTAGCAAGGAAGCAGTGAATGCTGCGACGCAAAAAAAAATAGAACTTACAATTGTATAGCCATGTGCCTTGCGATAAGGAAACACTGCTGACAAAATCAGCATCAGTAATTTCCCTCCATCCAATGGCCAAACCGGTAATAAATTAAATAACAATATCGTAGCGTTATATTGAAAAGCGAGCTCTAAAACAGATGAAGGGAGCAAAGCATATGTCGAGCAGGCTAGTAATATGATATGGATCAGCACATGTTGCACTGGTCCAGCCAACACGATAATCATTTCTTGTTTAATCGGACGATTACCATGCTCATCCGTTTCCATAACACCACCAAACACCCACAGATTAATCCCTCTAATTCGCCACTTGAAGATTCTAGCTGCGGTATAATGCCCGAATTCATGAATTACTACAATCAAAAAAATCAGAAAAACTTCCATAAATGTCCCCGTAATTACTGCAAGTCCAATAAAAAACCACAGAATTGGATGAATGTGAATCGGAGGAAAATACTTACTGAGGGTGATCAACTTTAATCACCTGAACAGGATCAATAAATTGATTCCCTTTTTGTATAGCAAAATATACCGATTGGGCATTATCCGCAGTAGGAGTAAACTCACCAATCGACTGATTACCAGCGACAAATTGATATTGATGGACATTTATCGAAGACAGGTTACCATATATACTTTTGCTCCTGTCTGGATGCTGAATAATTACCGTTCTATTCGTTTCTGGATCATTCCCCGCGAAAATTACTACACCATTTTCCATCGATAGCACTTCTGTTGTCTCGTCAGAGTTTATTAAGATCCCTTGTCCATTCGTTTGAAACGTTTGACTAACTGCTCCATTGACTGGCAAAGCCCTTGCACTGCCCTCTTCGTTATTTTTTTGAGGTGTAAGTGCTAAGGGCGAGCCGAATTTCTCCTGATACCATTGATTCACCGATGCAAATGGAAATTCCTCTGTCAAAGCATTGCTCGTCCACTGTTTTGGATGCTCCATCCAGGCAGCATCAATCCGAATAAAAATAGCAACCCCAAAGAACAGGATAGCTGCTACAATACTCTTAATCATAAATGAAGCAACAAAAGTATCTACTTTTCCACCATCACCACTAATATTCGAAGAAAACGGCATATATCCATATCGCTCTTCTTCTTGAGGCAATATGACCGATTGATCATACGTGTTGTGAGAAGCAGAAGGGGTAGGTCTGATGGATTTTTCTCTTTTTCTTTTTATAATGTCTTTTCGTACTTGACTCACATCTCTCTTCATTATTGTTCACTATCCTTCACATATGGTTTGTACAATTCTATGAACAAATCAAAGGAGATATGCGATATCAGTCAAAGAAAATAGATTTCTTCGTTTGTCTTTCAGGGTTGACTGGGAATTACAATGTAGTAGAAATTAATGAAGTATCCTATTTCAAGAGATGTTGCGGAAGTAGGAAGTAACCTGACACCTTCTTGCGGGCTTTAAAAGAGTGGAAATTAGTTAATTAAAGCTTGTTTGTGGTTGGGAGTGATCTAGTATATCTTGGTGCTTCAGTGCATTAAACATACTCGTTCAGACGCTGATCTAATACATCTTCCTCCTTCAACCCATTAAACGTGCTCGTTCAGACGCTGATCTAGTACATCTTACCGCTTCTTCGCCTTAAACGTACTCGTTCAGACGCTGATCTAATATATCTTCCTCCTTCAACCCATTAAACGTACTCGTTCAACTGCTGATCTAGTACATCTTACCGCTTCTTCGTATTAAACCTACTCGTTCAGACGCTGATCTAGCACATCTTACCGCTTCTTCGCCTTAAACGTACTCGTTCAAACGCTGATCTAGTACATCTTTCGGCTTCTTCACATTAAACGTACTCGTTCAGCCACTGATTTAGTATATTTTCCTCTGAGTAGGCACCATCAGGCATATTGGACGAAACTCTAAACCAAATAGCACTTAATTAACAAAATAAGTTCACTGGTGTCCACCAAACTCAGTTAAATCGATATTTGTCACAGATAAGTGCCGTCGTGCAGCTTAACTCCACGAGATTATCTCCAAGGGAAATCTATCCTAAGCCTCAAACCTTGTATTCGAAAACAACTCCTCTCTCCTACAACCTACTTTGAATCAATAAAACAAAAAAAATCCCTCAACAAGGGATTTTTCCGTTTATATTTATGAACCCATTCCGAAAAATTTCTTCATCTTGGTAAACATGCCTTTTTGTTCGTCCAAGGACATTAGTGGTACGGTTTCACCTAAGATACGCCTAGCAATATTTCGGTAAGCAAGTCCAGCTCTTGTTGTTGGTTGAAAAGCGACAGGTTCACCGTGGTTGGATGCTTTGATAACATCATCATCATCCGCAACAATACCTAAAAGTTGAATCGATAAGATCTGCACAATTTCATCTATATCTAGCATATCGCCATTTTTAATCATATGATTTCGTATTCTATTTATAATTAAATAAGGTGGCTCAATATCTTCTTTTTCTAATAAACCTATGATTCTATCAGCATCACGAACACTAGATTTCTCTGGTGTAGTAACTACAATTGCCTTATTGGCACCTGCCACTGCATTTTTATAGCCTTGTTCAATACCAGCCGGACAATCAATTAGAACATAATCATAATCTTGCTTCAATTCATTCACAATTTTTTCGATACCTTCTGGAGTAACATCTGATTTATCACTTGTTTGTGCGGCAGGCAAAAGGAAAAGACAGTCAAATCGTTTATCTTTTATTAATGCTTGATGCAATTTACATCTACCTTTTTCAACATCTACAATATCGTAAATAATACGGTTTTCTAGCCCCATGACAACATCCAGATTTCGAAGCCCAATATCTGTATCGATTAAGCAAACCTTTTTACCCAATAATGCAAGCGAAGTTCCCAGATTAGCTGTAGTTGTTGTCTTGCCAACTCCACCTTTACCCGATGTTATGACTATTGCCTCACCCATTTAACATTCTCCTTTCAAACCCGTCTAAATCCGGTCGTTTTTGTGAAAGAGCTTGTAGTCGATCAATAATGATTTTTGAATCCTGTGTATTAAAGTAAGCACATTCCATATGTACGCCTTCAGATTCTTGATCTGGCGCCCGACTAATGCTATCAGCAATTCTTAACTGATTCGGCATCATATACGCTGCGACAATAACAGATTCTCTATCACCATAAATACCAGCGTGAGCGATCCCACGGAGACTACCTAACACGAATATATTTCCACTGGCACTAATTTTACCTCCAGGGTTTACATCTCCAATTAGTAACATATCACCTTGAACTTCAATAACTTGTCCAGACCGAACAATTTTAGAGATTACTTTTATGTCACTTTCTTGTTTCCAAGCTAACGCTTCTTCCTTTGTTATCACATTTGATTCAATCGATTGTACAACGAGTTTATTTTTACTTGTAATGATCTCCCGTAACTCTTCTTGTTGGGATTTATGTAAATAACGATTACCGAGCTGGATCGTTACTCTTATCATTGGTTCATCTTGATCCATTTTTCTAGTCGATAATACATCACTTAACTCCGATAACAACTTCTGATAAGAGCACGTATCATCAATATATAAAGTTAGACCGTCTCGGGTTCCTTTAATCGTTATTAATTGCTTGTTACCAATCACGGTAGTTCACCTCAAAACGTTTATTTTCAAACAGCTTATTTTATTATCAAACACAATATTATTATTATTATGCTGTTTGGCTATTCAGCTCAGCTTTTTCGTATCAAATCGCTCTGCTGACCATTTTATGAGTTTACCTTTTAACATCGGATATAAACATACAAAGAACACCAAATTGGCTGTAAGGGTTGGAAGTAATCGAACAACAGCATATGTTTGCCAATCAATACTGTTTATTCCGATAGTCAGATAAATAAAATATACACCAAAATCAGCTAAAGCAATCGCAATTGTAGTGAACAATATGGCGATAATAAAGCTTGTATGCAATAGCTTATTTAGGCCATGAATGGCATAAATAACAATGGCGTACGTAAACATGTAAACACCTAACACATCTGTATATACGATATCGAATAATAAACCAAAAACTATCGCATATAATATAGAAATATAAGTATATTCTTGATCATATAGAACAGCTACCATCACTAAAAAAACGAGCACCCAGTGTGGTACAATCATCCATTCATAGGCATCAAGCGTAGTAGGTAGTAGATCCAAAGCTACACCTTCAGCTGCTAATAGTAGGAGAAGCAACAGAGGAAGATAGAACCGATTCATTCCTGTTCCTCCTCATCTCCGCTTTGTGTTTCAGGAGGCATTGCAGCTAAACGATCAACAACAATCACATGGTTTACATCAGAAAGATTGGCAGCCGGTGTAACATAGGCAACCTGAGTCAATCCGTACTTATCCGGTGTAACTTCTTTAACTGTTCCAATAATTAAGTTGCTAGGAAATACGCCACCCATACCTGACGAAAACACTGGGTCACCTTCAGTTAAAGACGTGTCGTATTCATTTAACTCCAATAATAACGATTGACTATCCTCGTCATACCCAACGATAAATCCGGACGCATTTCCTTCTTCCTTGACAGATACAGATACAGAAATTCGGTTCGACCGATCAAACCCACTTAATAAAAGAACCGTTGAAGTAAATTGTGAGGTTGCTTGTATTTTACCAACCATTCCCTCACCAGTAATCACTGCCATGTTATCCTGCACACCATCTTGTAAACCTTTATTAATCGTGACAACTTGGAACCATTGTTCAGGACTATGCGAAATAATCGATGCCTGAATTGGAGTATAGTCCGTGATCGATTCCGTTTTATCTAGTATGCTTCTTAGATCCTCATTATCCCGTCGCAACGTTTGGACTTCTTCTAAAACTGTTTTGTACTCTGCTAATCGTGATTTTAACAATTGATTTTCTTCATATGTTTGCTTCATATCATCAATATTAGTAATCACATTCGTAGCAAGAGCGACTGGTGCATGAATGACCGACTGCATCCAACCGACAGCATCACGAACAAACTGCTCTGCTGTACTTTTGCCTCCTCGGTCACTAAGTGAGAATCCAATTAGGCCAATTAAGACAATAATACTTACCAAAATTACAAAAAGACGTCTTCTACGTAAAAATCCCATCATTACACCTACTTATTCAAAACTGGAACGAGACGATACATTTGGTTGGGAACGAAAGTGATGAATATAATCTAAAGCTTTTCCAGTTCCGATTGCCACACTATCTAAAGGATCCTCCGCAACGAATACAGGCATGCGCGTCTCATCACTAATTACCTGATCCAAACGTTTGAGTAAGGCGCCTCCGCCGGATAATACAATACCGCGATCCATAATATCTGCTGCTAATTCTGGAGGAGTTTTTTCTAATGTGTTTTTTACCGCGTCGACAATGGATGTTACAGTGTCACTTAGTGCCAAGGCAATTTCATCTGCAGTAATCGTTATCGTCTTCGGTAGACCGGTTAATAAATCACGTCCCCTTATATCCATTTCTTCATTACCGTCTATTTTTCCTGCCGAACCAATCTCCATTTTTATCGCTTCAGAAGTACGTTCACCTATCATTAAATTATAATGCTTACGAATATACTGCATAATCGAATCATCCATTTCGTCTCCAGCTGTACGAATTGATTGACTCGTCACGATGCCTCCTAAAGAAATAATCGCAACCTCTGTCGTGCCGCCACCAATATCAACAATCATACTACCCGTAGGCTCCCAAACAGGTAAACCAGCACCAATAGCTGCTGCGAACGGCTCTGCAATTGGAAAAGCATCCTTTGCACCTGCTTGCTTTGTTGCATCGATGACCGCTCGTTCTTCCACCATCGTGATTCCTGATGGTACACAAACCATAACATTTGGCTTTCTGGCAAAAGTAGAACGTGTTTTCTGCGCCTGGTTAATGTAATATTTCATCATTACCGCTGTTGTATCGTAATCAGCGATAACACCATCCTTCATCGGGCGAATAACAGAAATATTACCAGGAGTACGTCCGATCATATTACGAGCAGAGCTACCTACCGCTTCAATTTCACCTGTTGTTTTATTTCTTGCTACAACAGATGGTTCACGAACGACTACACCTTTTCCTTTTATATAAACGAGCGTATTTGCTGTCCCTAAATCTATACCTAAGTCTTGCGTGAAACTGAATCTAGCCAAAATGAATCTCCCTTTCCCTTGATCAATCGGTGTTTTACCTGTTCTATTAGTGGAACTGGTCTTAATGGATTGTATGCGTAAATTAAAGCCTTCAATCATTTTTATTTAACCATAGCCAATTTCATCATTCTGCTTTTTAGATGCATGTAACTGTGTATGGTACTTATGAAATTGACTCACCTAGTAGTAATTTCTAGTTATATGTACGTTTTGCAGTCTGGCCTGAATCATAACCTGCAAAAAATCCCATTATTGCATGCACGTTATGAAGTAAATGAGAAGTAGCGCCAGTCACAAGAAGCATTCTTGAAAAATGGCGCTTAATCTCATACAGTCCATATGTTTAATTATACGAAAAAAACAACAAAATAGATAGTATTACAAATATCCTTTTTCTTTTAATGATACAAATTTTTTATCACCAATGACAAGATGGTCTAAAAGCTCAATTCCAATCATCTTTCCACACTCGGCCAGACGTTTTGTCACGTGAATATCTTCTTGTGATGGTGATGGGTCTCCGGAGGGGTGATTATGTGCACAAATAATCGAGGCTGCAGACCTTTTGACAGCTTCGCGGAAAACCTCGCGTGGATGTACGATCGAAGCGTTCAAGCTTCCGATGAAGATAGTTTGTCGGTGTAAAATTTGATTCTTGGTGTTAAGGAACAAACATACGAAGTGTTCCTGATTTAAGCTGCGCATTTCTTCCATAACATAATCTGCACCATCCTCAGGACTACGGATTACGTATCGGTCCTGAGATTTATAACGATGCATTCGTTTACCCAATTCAATCGCCGCAAGCATCAACACACCTTTCGCCGTACCAATACCTCTTATTGCAGTTAGCTCTTCAATTGTACATTCTTGTAATAGATGTATGCCTTCAAAATGCATTAGCAATCGGTTTGCAAGTGTTGTTACCGATTCATCTCTAGTTCCTGTTCCCAGTAGTATAGCTAAGAGCTCTTGGTTTGATAAATGCATAGGTCCTAATTCGATTAACCGCTCCCTTGGCCGGTCCTGCTTTGGCACATCTTTCAACGAAACATGATCAACTGTCATTTTTTTGATTCCTCCTTTAACTCCATTACTAGGAAGAAAAGGTAGGAAAGATATCGAAAGCTTCTAGCTTCTTTACAACAAGCGAAATAGGTAAGCCTACAACAGTGAAGTAATCACCTGAGATCGATTTTACCAAAACCGCTCCCTGTGATTGAATTCCATAAGCACCAGCTTTATCAAGCGGATCTCCTGAGCGGATGTATTCCCACAACAATTCATCAGTCACATCCCAAAATTCCACTATCGTCTCCGCTGAAAAAATTATTTGTTCTTGTTTCGAGCGAAGCATCACACCTGTATGAACAGTATGCTGTTTTCCGCGAAGCATCGATAGCATTTCAAATGCGTGTTGGTCATTTGTTGGCTTCGTTAAAATTTCTCCTTGAAAGCTAACAACTGTGTCGGCACTTAATACCACCTCATCAAAATTAAGATCTACTGCCTCTCCCTTGACTTGCGCTAACACTTCAACAAGATCTTTTGGACTATTTCCCTTCACAGTGGACTCATCTACATCTGGAATTCTTAGCTTAAACGGGATGCCAATCTGTTGCAGAAGTTGTTTTCTTCTTGGTGAGCTTGATGCTAAAATAAGCTGATTCAATTCTAGTCTTCCTTCCTTTTCTAAGTAATGGTTTGATTAATTTTACCGATAAGAGTTTCTCATCACAAATACGCAAAAATAAAAAATAAACGATCTACCAGCCTAGGTTTTTTCATGATCGATAGGTAATTATTGCAATTTAGATGTAGATTGGAAGGTAAAAAAGAAAAAGCAAGATATTTAGCTATCCTGCTTTACTAATCCACTATATTGTTCCCATAATTGCAATAATTCTATTTGAAGCTGTTTTGTTTCCGCTCCACTTGATAGTGATGCAATCAATTGTTGGGAAGCTTGTTGCACTCCTTGCAGTTGTTCAGCATTTTGCGCTGGATATTTATCTACCCACGTCTGCCAATCCGTTGCTAAAGCACTAGCATTGCCAATCTCTTTCAAGGATTCCTGCCATAAAGCGGGAAAAGCACTAATCCATGCTTCCACCTCTGAACTAAGCTCTATTGCTGTAGCTTCCGTCTGCCAAGGTCTTACATAAGGTTCTAATCCAGACGCAGTCATTTGTTCTGCAAAAATGTCTGCTGATTGCTCAGTAGCAAATAAACCTGCAAATAAGCGAAACTGTCCCTCATGTTCCCAAACCATCGATGGAAACGCTGCTTCGGTAAATTGTGTTTGCCAAGTTTCTGCTTTTTCTACAGTAGAAAAGACACCTGCTTGGATAACGAAAGCTTGCATCGGATCAATAGTATAGGCAACTAACGACCCATCTGTCCCCACTTCACTGCTTGTGTCTGTTCCAGTTTCAGATCCGGCATCATCTGTCGTTGTTGTAGGCGTATCGGTGTTTGCATTATCAGAAGTTGCCGTCTGATCTCCATCTTCTCCAATACCTACAAATAGTCGTAATAAAATAAAGCCTAGCGTTAATCCAATTAGCGTTGCCGAGACCCCAGCAACTGCAAAAGTTTTAATTGCTGATGGGTTAAGCTTTCTATTTCGTTGTTTTTTGACGCTGCTATCATACCAATTAGTGGTATCAGATGTGTCTCTTTTTTCATATTCAATAAGATCATCTGGATCATAATTGCTATCCAGCGTAGCTGCTTGTTCTTTATAAGAATCTTCGAAAGTCTCTCGTGCTTTGTTTTCACTTGGTATAATCGTTTCTTTTCCGTTCATCCGTATTGAAATCGTTTTTTGCTTGTCCACTTTTTTCCCTCGCTTCTGCACTAGAGTTTGTTTCACTCTATCACAGACAAGATGAAAAGTAAGGCGACTTTTGTCAGATGAAGTGTACAATTTTTCTACAATTCTCTCACGTTTCGCTTAGAACGGATTACGCTTGTTTGCCGGTTGTTCGAAGTTATAATCAGGTGCTTCAACTTCCAAGTTTGACAACTCTGGCGAATAAAACGTCGAAATTGAAACAGTAAAGTTAAAATTATTTTCTGGCTGTTGACTAAATTGGATACTATCAATCTCGACTAGACGTTCCAATTCTGATAGCTGATCAATAAATCGGTGCATTGTATTAAAATTAGTCGTAACAACGTTTAACTGGTAGGAAACACGCTCTGTATTAGTAGTTGTTGCCGCTTCTTGGTTTGTTTCATTTGTATTGTTGATTGCTTGCGCGTTCTCTGATGTGACATTAATATTCATAATTTGACTACCTGTTGCTGCTTCTACTTCTTCCATTTGTAATAGAAGCGCAGGAAAATTATTTTCAACCGGCACGATTCTTTGTAATTCAGTCGAGCTTTCTAACGCACCATTCTGTTGATTAGCAATAACTTCTTCTTGTATTGCTAATTGATCAGCCAAGAGTTGCTTTTGCTCTAACGTTGGTTGTATGTAGTAGCTATAGCCAGCGAAACAAACACCGATCACTATAATGGCACTTAATATGGATACTATTAATGATGTACGATTCCACTCTATCTTCATTCTGGATTCGCCTCTTTCATCCAAGCTTGTTCATCGATCGTTATTACATAAGTTGCTAGATAATCATATTGATTCTCTGCCACACCCGTTGCTTGCACCGCATTTGCTTCCACAGAGGTTATAAACGATTGCTGTTGAAGCGTATTGGTAAAGGCAGCAGTGTCAGAAAAAGTATCCATCTGTGTTGCAATCGTAATCGCTGCATCTCCATGACTATAACTCTGAAAAACCCCGCCATCAGGTAACAATTGAATCATATAGTCCATCAAAGCAACAGTTGGAAAAATCGACTGTTCAATTTGCACAATTTGCGTTTGCAATAAAGCTCTATTGTCTTGTAGAGCTGCTTCTGCTCTAACTTCTTGCACCGTTTCTTGATTGGTTGCTAGTTGTTGTTGAATATTGTCTATTTGTTGGTTAAAGTAATTATTTCCCCAGTACAACAAAAATAGAATACCCGCTATTAGTAAGATAGATATGAATGATATAAAGTAAGGAGCACGATTTCTTCTTTTTTTCGGCTCGATAAGGTTAATTTCGACGATCATAGCCAAGTCCAACTCTCTATTCCTTGTTATCTTTTAATGCTAAGCCTAATACATCAGAAAACTTAGCAGGGATCTGTAGTGCTTCATAATTATTGTGCATCGATTCCACTGAAATAGAAAAGCGTTCTTTTACAAACATCTCAATCTTTTCCATATCAGGGAAATCACCAGCAAGAAGAAGCTTTGTAATAGGTTCTGATGAATCAGAAACGGAAAACTGGAAGAAATCCATAAAACGCTGAATTGTAACTAATTGAGATTCAATGTATTGCTCCACAAGTGCATCATTTTCAGTTAATACGTATTCCTTCGTTAAAATGTCATATCGAAGCGGATCACTCGATGTTTTAATGTAACGTGTAAATACTGGTTTTAACTGCTTAAACGCAGTAAGAACAATTGCATCCTTGCCCCATTGAACCGCCAACAGATTTTCATCCTGGCTCGCTTTATTTAATGAATAATACAATCGATATAAAGATAAAGAAGATAAATCCGCTACTACCGGTTTCAACCCTGCATTTTGAAATGTTTGCACAAATTGATTTACCCGCTCACGTGGATAAGCGAACAGTAAAATTTTCGTTTTGTCCTCTGCCTCTCCAATAACTTCAAAATCAAAGATCGGATCTTTAAATGGAAAGCTCAAATTTTCCTCAAGCTCCATATAAACATAGCTTTTTATTTCCTGTTTTGTTAATCCTTTTGGCACAACATGCTCACGAATCGAAACTGCTGTTTCTGGCACACAAAAATATAGTGGCTGGCGGTTCCATTTCTTTTCTTTAACAAGACTTTTTAATACCTTTTCAAAGGCAGCTTGGTCCTTAATTTTGCCGTCTTCCACAATACCGGCAAGAAGTGGTTTTTCCCCGTAATCCTTAACACCATCCACTGATGGCTTTTTTATGTACATATATCGAATCACATGATCAGTAATAATAATATTGACACGTTTCTGTTGTGCTTCCGACAATGATATCACCCACTTTAGTAAAAGAGATTTAGATACCAATTAATCAAGGTATCACCAAAAAAATATGTAGTAATTGTTCCTAACACAATAAATGGCCCAAATGGTACAGGTTTTTTCCGTTCTATTAAGCCGAATGCTATTAGAAGGATGCTTAAAACCGTTCCATACAACGTCGATAAAAAGAATGCTAACAACACATATTTATGCCCCAGCACAATACCTAATAGCCCAAATAACTTCATATCGCCGCCACCCATACCGCCTCTGCTTACGATAATAATAAGCGCTAATAGTACCACACCAATTACCGCTCCAACGATGGAGCTCCACCATGGTGTTAACGGTACCCAAATGCGGGCAATTACAAGCAAAGGTAAAAAGAAAAGCAGAATTTTGTCAGGAATGAGCATATAACGAAGATCTGTTACAACTATGATAGCCAATAATGACATGAAAAGCAACGAAACGACAAGTTCCTTGCTGAATCCAAAATGAATATAACTGTACATGAATAGAATACCTGTAAACAGTTCAATGGCAGGGTAAAGTATGGAGATTGGTTTATGACAGCTTCTACATTTTCCGCGTTGAAAGATAAAAGAGAAGACAGGAATAAGCTCATACCATTTCAGCGTATGATTACAATGAGGACAATAAGATCGCTGTGATTCGAAAAGCTGTTTGTTGGGGACACGGATACCAACTACGTTGTAAAAAGAACCGAAGATGATACCGGTGATGAAGAAATAAAGGATGTAGAATGATTGCATTTCACATACTCCCTAATATGGTTATAGTGGTCATTATTTAAAAAACCTTGACACTATTAGTGTCAAGGTTAACTTTTCAATTATTCAGGAGCAGTATAAGTTAATTTTACATTATACTTGTTACTACCCGTAGCTTCAGTGTCTACTTCAACATAAGCAGTGGTATAAATTTCACCGGATTCAGGATCCTCAGGCACTTCTTCTAGGTAACCTAATTCAACCAATTCATCTGCAGTAAACCCTGTATAGTCAGTATGATCTATTGGATTCTCACCTGCTGCAACAGCTAAACGAGCAGCCTCTTCTACCATTTCTACGTTTGAATCATGTGCCTTACCTTCCGTATCTGAAATAATACTCCCAATCGCCGGAACAGCGATCGCAGCAATAATCCCCAAAATAACAATTACAGCCAATAACTCAACTAAAGTAAAACCTTTAGCATCTTTCATCATTTTTAATAACTTTTTTAACATGTTTGTTGTCCTCCCCAAATCATATTTATCTAAAACATAATTGTTTGAAGTCAGTCGGTTGCACTACTTGCTCCTAGCTACCCAAAGTGCCCATATAGTGGTAGCTGTTCATAGCATCCCGCTCTTACTAGTTATATTATACTAGACAAACAATTGTTGTCCACAATAATTTTATAACTTAATAGCATATTTTTTGTTTTTTTGTCAAAAAGCATCATAAATTGCAAACATTGGTATAACGATAGCGAGTACGATCGAACCGATGACACCAGTTAGTAGCACAATCATGACTGGTTCAATATAGCTTTTTAACCGATCGGCTACTTCTTCAACTTCATCGTCATAGAAATCGGCTACCTTTTTTAACATTTCATCTAGGGAACCCGATTGCTCACCCACCGCAATCATTTGCGTCACTAATACAGGAAACACCCAATGCTTGTCCATCGGTCCTGCCATCGATTCCCCTTGTTCGAGTGTTTCTGCACTCTCTTTTAAAACTGCTTCGACGACTCTATTACCAACAATTTTTTGTGCGATTTGCACGGAATCAATAATAGGTACCGAACTATTTATTAAAGAACTAAGCGTTCTTGTTAACCTTGCCATCACTGCTTTTTGCATTAATTTTCCGAATATCGGAATTCGTAATTTAATCACGTCAACGCGATATGCAAACTGATCTTGTTTCATCAAATACCCGTAGCCAACGATGATTAAACCAATCAAGATTGGAATCGTCCACCAGAAATCTTGTAAAAACCCACTGATTTTTAAGACGAATGCAGTGTAGGCGGGAAGTTCTTCTCCCATCGATGCAAACATATTCGCAAAAGTTGGTACGATATATGCAAGTAAAAACATCGTCACAAGTATGGTAATAAAGGCGATGATTAGCGGATACGTTAGTGCTGAAACAACTTTTTGCTTGAGACGGAATTGATTCTCGTAGTAATTAGCTAGGTTATTCAATACCTCATCCAAGGTACCGCTTGCCTCACCAGCAATAATCATATTAATGAACAAGCTTGGAAACACTTTTGGGTACTTGTTAAATGCTTGGGATAAAGAAACCCCCGCTTCCAAATCCTCTTTAACATCTTCTAGAATTTTCGTTAATTCAGGATTGTCAATTTGTTCTTGCAAGATAGTCGTTGTTTCGATTAATGGGATACCCGCTTCGATTAATGTCGAGAATTGCCTTAAAAATAGCACAAAATCACGGTTTTTTACCTTACTTCCAAATGAAATATCCATGTACAGAACACTATTCAGCTCTTTTATTTTGAAAACGGCGATCCCTTGACCTTTTAACTGTCCCATTGCTTCTTGCCTTGTGTCAGCACTTATTTTACCCTTTTTCAGTTTTCCTACTCGATCTCTTCCTTGATAGCTATAATAGGACATATGGTAACACCTCTAATTATTCGTATAGGAAATCATTACTTCTTCAGCAATGACGCGTTGTTTTAAAAGCTCTGTGATACTCATTTTCATCGTTTGCATCCCTTGTTCTTTAGATGTTTGCATAAAGCTTGCGATTTGGTGCATCTTGTCATTACGGATTAAATTTTTAATCGGTGCAGTGTTACGCAAGATTTCCATCGCAACTCTTCTACCCCTGCCATCAACAGTCTGGTATAATCGCTGGGAGACAATTGCCTCTAATACATTGGCAAGTTGTACACGAATTTGTCCTTTTTGATCAGCTGGAAATACATCAATAATCCGCTCCATTGTTGATGCAGCATCGGTTGTATGTAACGTTCCTAAAACTAGGTGACCAGTTTCAGCAGCAGTAATTGCTGTTGAAATAGTTTCTAGGTCACGCATCTCCCCTACAAGAATGACGTCAGGGTCTTGTCTTAATGAAGCGCGCAGCCCATTAGCAAAACTATTCGTATCAAACCCTACTTCACGTTGATTAATAATACACTTGTTATGACTATGTAAATATTCAATCGGGTCCTCTAACGTAATAATATGACGAGCCATTTGCTTGTTCATATAATCAATTATCGCTGCTAACGTGGTACTCTTCCCACTTCCAGTTGGGCCAGTAACGAGTACTAAGCCTTGGTTTACTCCTGCAATCTTCTTTAACACTTCAGGGGTTTGTAATTCCTCTAATGTTGGTATTTTTGCAGGAATAGTTCGTATCGCCAACGAAATATTATTGCGTTGATGGTATATATTTACACGAAACCGGGATACACCTTTAATCCCATACGCTAAATCAATTTCTTTTTCTTCGACTAACTTTTCCCACTGCCAATCTTTTAGAATCGCTCTGGCCATTTCCTCCGTATCTTTTGGACGTAAGGCTTCTTCTCCAAAAGCTTGTAACTCCCCGTGTATACGTAACACGGGCGGTGTACCAATTGTTATGTGCAAATCAGATGCTTGCATTTCAAATGCCTTGATGAGTAAATCTTCAATATGCTTCATGTTAATCCT